>JBEPXL010000851.1:0-1885 GCA_041641935.1 Desulfobacteraceae bacterium
CCTGCATTTCGGCCTGCCCCTGGGGCGCGCCCCAGTGGAACCAGGAAACCGGCAAGGCGGTCAAGTGCGACTACTGCATGGAACGGGTCGACCAGGGGCTGCGGCCCGCCTGTGTCACGGCCTGTACCACCCAGTGCCTCCATTTCAACAAAGGGGAAGAGACCCCGCAGATCCGCCGGGAACGTCACGCCCTGAAGGTCGCCGCCCTGGATAAGGAATAAAGAAGGGAGTCCGAATTATGGCAAGTAACAATCCAAAGTCCTGCGCCACAGCCCGCTGTGCGGTCAATGATGCCATCCTGTTTCTGGATGACGCCATGCAGGCGGGCCGCTTCACCCATGCGCGGAACCGGCGGATCGCTGAAGAGGTGCTGGAACTTCTGGAAGATGTGGCCTGGGGACGGGCAGGGAAGGACCACATCCCGGCCATCGATACCCTCTCCGGTGAACTGGCGGAAAACGACCTCAATCCGGACACGGCGAAGGTCGGCCAGGCGCTGCTGGAGACGGTGGAAGAAAACCGGGAAATCTTTGTCAGTCATGTGGAAACCCACAACTGCGCTTCCGGGGCCTGCGTAAAACTGTCTCCCGCGCCCTGTCAGATGGCCTGTCCGGCGGGTATCGATGTCCCCACCTACGTGACACTGATCGGCGAAGGCCGTGACGCCGAAGCCATCGAGGTGATCCGGAAAGACAATCCCTTCCCCTGGGTCTGCGGACTGGTCTGTACCCGGCCCTGCGAGTTCATGTGTGTCCGGGGCCGCGTCGACACACCGGTATCGATCAAGTTTCTCAAGGCGTTTGCGGCCGAACGGGCCATGTCCGAAGGCCGCTATCTCAATCCGGAAAAGGAACCGGACAAGGGCAGGAAGGTCTGTGTCATCGGGGCGGGCCCCGGCGGCATGAGCTGCGCCTACTATCTGGCCCTCAAAGGATATGGCGTCAAAATCATCGAAGCCCTGCCCATGGCGGGCGGCATGATCCTGGCCGGAATTCCCCGGTACCGGCTTCCCCGGGAGGTCATCGACCGGGAGGCGGGCATGCTGGAGGATCTGGGGGTGGAATTTCAGTACAATACCCGGTTCGGCGCGGATGTCACCCTGGAAGATCTGAAAAAAGAAGGGTTCGATGCCTTCTTCTTCGCCATCGGCGCCCACCGGGCCTATTCCCTGAACATTCCCGGCGAAAGCGAGTACGGTACAACCGAATCCATCGGCTTTCTGAAACGGGTGGCCCTGGGAGACCGGCGCAGGCCCGGTCGCCGGGTGATCGTGATCGGCGGCGGAAATGTCGCCATCGATGCCGCCCGGACATCGCTGCGCCTCGGATGTGAGGAGGTGACCATCGCCTACCGCCGGACCCGTGCCGAAATGCCCGCCGATGAGGAAGAGGTGGAACAGGCAGAGGAAGAGGGCATCCACTTTGCCTTTCTGACGGTCCCGGTCGAGGTGGTGGGGAAAGACGGAAAAACCACCGGCCTCAAGTGTCTCCGGGCCGAACTGGTCGCCCGGGAGGGAAGCAAGCGCATGTCGCCGGTTCCCATCGAGGGAAGCGATTTCATCATGGAGGCGGATGTGATCATCGCCGCCATCGGTCAGCGGGTGGACAAGGAAGCCATGATGGAACTGGCGGAACTGGCCTGGACCCGGCGCGATACCATCGATGTGGACATGGTCAGCATGGAAACCTCCGAACCCGGCATTTTCGCGGCCGGGGATGCCGTCACCGGCCCCGCTACCGTGGTGGAAGCCATCGGCGGCGGCAAACGGGCGGCCGAAGGGATCGACCGGTATTTCAAGGGAATTCCCCAGCCGAACATGCCCCCGGTTCCGGTGCGGCGGAAACGGGCCGATATGCTGGAGGTGCCGGCCACCACCAAGATGATC
>JBEPXL010000852.1:0-1882 GCA_041641935.1 Desulfobacteraceae bacterium
AGAACGGGCCGTCGGGGCAGGGGGTGATGGTGACCGAAGTGCGTCCCCAGTCCTATCTGGACCAGATCGGTGTCCGTGCCGGGGATACGATCCGGCAGATCGATGAAATCACGCTGGCGGATGTGAGGGACTTTGAACGGGCCATGGTCCGGTACCGGAACCAGCCGTCGGTGGTGGTGCTGCTGCAGCGCGGGGGCCAGCAGTATTACATTACCGCGAGAATGGGATAGCGGGCCGGGCCCCGTTTTCCCTGTATCAGTGAGGAAGTCCCATGATTGTTCCTGACCGTATCCACATGTATCGTCAGGTTTTTGCCGGACGGGAAGACATTGTCGCCCGGCACTGGCGCGGCAGCCGCCGGAGCGGGTACGCGCCGCTGTGCCGGAATGAATGGCGGCGTCCCCCCTGCCGCAAGGGGGAAATACCATCCCCGTGTGCCGGATGTCCCGGTGCCGATTATATGCCGCTCTCGGCCTCCCTTCTCCGGGATCACTTCCGGGGCCGCCATATCCTTGGCGTCTATCCCCTGTTTCCGGACGGAACCTGCCGTTTTCTGGCGGTGGATTTTGACAACCATACCGGAGACCGGACCCCGGAAGATGATGTGCGGGCGTTTCATGAGGTCTGCCGGGTACTGGAATTCCCGGTCTATCTGCTCCGGTCAAAATCCGGGACCGGTTACCACGCCTGGTTGTTTTTCGAGGAACCGGTTCCGGCATGGAAGGCCCGGCTGGTCGGTTTTTCCCTGCTGCAGGAGGCAGGTATTGCGGGAGAAGAGACCCACCGGACCAGTTTTGACCGCCTCTTTCCGAACCAGGACCGGCTCACCGGGCGGAGCTTCGGCAATCTCATCGCCCTTCCGTTTCAGGGAAAGGCGGCCCGGTTCGGCCATACCCTCTTTCTGGACCCGGAGACCGGCTTTGACCGGCCCTGCCGGGATCAGTGGCGGGTGCTGGCGACGGTGCAGCGGCTCCGTGAAGGCGATCTGGATGACCTGATCGGGGAATGGGATCTGTCGCCCGGACCGCCGGCGCCTTCCGCACGACGTGTTCTGCGGCTGGAACCGGAAGTCAATCCTGTGGTTACGAGCGGGCTGTTCCGTCCGGCGGATTTCGACCGGATCGCGGACCGGTGCGCCTTCATTGCCCACTGCCGGGATGACGCCCGTACCCTCTCCGAACCGGAATGGTATATCCTGCTCACCATTTCGGCCCGGTGCCGGAACGGGAAGGCGCTTTCCCACCGGCTGTCGGCGGCGTATCCCCGGTACAGCTTCCGGGAGACCGAGGCCAAGATCCGTCAGGCGCTGACCCGGACCGGACCCTACCGCTGCGGAACCATCGCGCGGATCAACGGAACATACTGCCCCGGATGCGGCCAGCAGGGACGGATCACCAGTCCCGTTGTTCTCGGCCACCGGCGGGAATGCCGCTATACCATACCGGCCGATCCCGGCTGGGAACTTTACTCGGCGCCGGAAAAATGGCAGAACCGGTTCGAAACCGATGAAGACATGTATCCCCGGAAGGAGATTCGTTACCAGTGACACAGCAGACGCCGCTTGAAAAGCGGATTAAACGGCATGTGATCGGCCGGGAACAGGATTTTTTCGTCGCCACCTCGCCGGGGATGGAAAAAATCTGTTTCGAGGAACTGATGGAAATTCCCATCGGGACGAAAAAGGCGGTCATCGTCACCGGCGGGGTCGAGTTCAAGGGAAGGCTTCCCGACTGTTACCTCGCCAACCTCTGGCTCAGGACCGCCAGCCGGGTACTGATGCGGATGACCTCCTTCAAGGCGAACCGGTTTTACCAGCTGGAGCAGCATCTGGGCGATTTTCCGTGGGAACTCTATCTCGGACCCGAGCAATCCTTCCATATCC
>JBEPXL010000853.1:0-1882 GCA_041641935.1 Desulfobacteraceae bacterium
GGTGATCAGAAGATCATACCGCTCCCACCGGAGGGGAATAAAATCGAGCCCCAGAATGCCCGCCACCGGCCGGATCCCCGGTGCGACATCGGCCCGGTCCGACAGGATTTCCAGACCCACCTCCATGTGTCTGGACATTTCCCGGTGATAGCCGTCCAGTTTTTCTCCTTCGATACCCGCCTTGCCCAGTTCCCGGTCCAGCAGCAGACGGGTTCCGGTTCCCAGGGGGCGGTTCACCATCCGGATGCCGGACTGTTTCAGGTCCGCCACGGTTTCAATCTGTTTCGGATTTCCCTTCCGGACCAGCAGCCCCTGTTCCCTGCGGCAGAAGTTGACCACTGCCGGAACCTTGTCCAGTTCCTTGGTGGCAAAGGAAAAATTGTATTCGGCGTCATTGTCCTGCAGCAGATGGCTTGCCGCGACATGGCACAGATTCTGCCGGAGTGCCCGCAGACCGCCCATGCTCCCCATGTTGCCGAAGACGGCGACATGCTCGGGATAGCGGCTGTTGAAGAGGGAAATCGCCCGTTCCAGAAGCGGGTCATTGCTTCCGGCCACGATCAGCAGACCGTGGTAGGGCGGCAGGTGTTCCGCGGACTCGGGATAGTTGATGGTGTTGTTTTCAATCCACTGTTCCACCAGATGCCGGGGAAACAGCCATTTTCCCGTCACCTTGGTTGCGGGAAGCCCCTTTTCAGAGATGAGCGAGTAGACCATTTTTTCGTTGATGTCCAGAAATCTGGCAACCTCTTTGGTGGAGAACAACTCTTTCATCGGAATGGCCTTATCGGGAAATAGTGGTGTAATTGATTTCTCTGATTCTTTCTGTTATCGCCTATCACTGTTTCGATGTCAATACGTTATTCAACTCCTGCAGGGCGTTCAGCATAACGGGAAAAGACAAAGCAAGACTTTGACAATTCAGGATTTTTCTGTTATCCAATCCGACACAGGCAGGCGTTGCAGGTTGGATTTTCATTTTGATTCACTCTACTGAAATGGAGGTAATATGTTGAAGAAAGTTGCGTTGACGGTCGTTGCGGCGCTGTGTATGACCTTTGGTACCGCCGTTGCCGAAGAGCCGCAGTACGGCGGAACCCTTGTCTTCGGGCGGGGGGGCGACAGCGCCGGTCTTGATCCGGCCTTTGAAACCGACGGCAATTCGTTCATGATCTGTGACAATGTATTCGATCAGCTGGTGCTGTATGCCGACGAGTCCACCGAGACCGTTCCGGGGCTGGCGACCTCATGGGATGTTTCCTGGGACGGCCTCACCTACACCTTTCATCTGCGGGAAGGCGTCAAATTTCATGACGGAACCGAAATGAACGCCGACGCAGTGGTCTTCTCCATCGGACGGATGATGAAGGACAAGACCGTCAAGTTTTTCAAGGATCAGTGGGAATTTCCGGAAGAACAGCCACCGGCCGAGTACTGGCTCAGCATGGAAATGGATGACACCATCGGCAGCATCGAAGCGGTGGACAACCACACGGTGGTCTTCCGGCTGAAGCGGCGGGAAGCCCCCTTCATTGCCAACATGGCCATGGACTTTGCCGCCATCGTCAGCCCGACGGCGGTGCTGAAGCTCGGCAATGACTTCCGGAGCAATCCCGTGGGAACCGGTCCGTTCAAGTTCGTCCGCTGGATCAAGGACGACCGGATCATTCTGGCGTCCAATCCCGATTACTGGAATGGAAAGCCCTATCTCGACCAGGTCATTTTCCGGGTGATTCCCGACAACTCGGTCCGGTTCCTGGAACTCAAGACCGGCAACATCGACATCTGCCAGTTTCCCAACCCCGAAGACATTGAACTGGCCAAAAAGGACAAAAACCTGGAACTGGTTTCCCAGCCGGGCATGAACATCGGGTATCTCAGC
>JBEPXL010000854.1:0-1877 GCA_041641935.1 Desulfobacteraceae bacterium
GCACATCACCGTACCGGATCGTTTCCCGGAGCCGTTCGGCGGCACGGGCCACGGCGGAGAATTCCGAGGCTTCCCCGGCCAGATACTGAAGCCGCTGCCGGGCCAGGTCCATGACACCGAACATGCCGCAGGCACAGGCGGATTCGATCACTTCGGCGGCCTGGTCCACTGTGCCGGCTTCTCCCAGTTTCTGCCTGAAGGCATAGGCCGTGGCCAGTTCAACGGTTTCCCCCAGCAGCACCGATTCCACCAGGGCGATTTCCGCCTCCGGGGACCACTGCAGCGTCCATGCTTCGGCCCAGGTGGCCGCATCCTGCCGTGTCGGCTGCCTGGCGGCAAAGCTGATTCCCAGAGTCTGCAGACGGTGGAGAAAAAAGGAACGGTTCAGATCGAGAAAGGCGGCCTCTTCGGACTTGACCCGGCGGTTTTCCCGGAGATCCAGCGCCAGGGTCTGTTTGACGGTGGTACGGTATCTTTCCAGCTTGAGCCGCTTCAGTTCCCGGTTGAAATCATCCTGAATCGAGGTCTGGCTCACCCCTTCGGGCAGTGTGCCGATGGCCGTGCCGACTTCCACCCGTGCCATCGCTTCGGCCACCACGGACCGTTCACCGTGGCCGACCAGAACGGTGGCGGCATCCCGCAGGTCGCAGAGCGCCGGTGCGGTTCCGTCCTTCAGTGCGGCCAGGGTGTTGGCCAGCCGGACACCTTCGATGACCTCCGCCGCCGACCGGATGGTTCCGGATTTCCGGAGATGCCGGGCCACCCGGGAGAGGTATCGTGCCGGAAGTCCTTCGGGATCATCGGCGCACATGGCGTCCCACATCAGTTCAAAATAGGCCGGGGCATGGTTGCCCGCGCCGTAGCCGGACTGGGAAGAGAGCTTGAAGTAGGAGTAGGGCATCAGGGTCAGCCTGCTCCGGGTCCTGGGCAGGTCGGCCAGTTCCGCGTCCGTCATCGGCGGTTGATCCGGACCCATCACCGGCGCATGAAAGGCCCCCACGATGGCGACGATCCGTTCCGGGGCAACGCCTTTTCGGATCGTCTCGGCAATCCGGCGGCGCATGTAGGCTTCCCGCACCAGGGTTTCGGCGGAACGGAGAGGGGTATCCTCTTCATGCTGACGCAGGCCGCGCCCGAATTCCAGCGCGGCGAGGCGGTAGCTGTCCGTGGAGCGGTTGTGCTCGAAATGGCGTTCCCACCAGGTTTCGTGGTCCGGCTCCCCGGCCTGCCGGGCAAAGGTATGATAGATCGATTCCCGGGGTTCCAGCGGCTCGTCGGTCTGGGGGCGGATGCCGGATGTCTCCGGAAGGGACAGGAACACATCCGAGGGCAGGTCAATAAAACGGGCCTCGATGCCGTGGGCCCTGGCCCAGTGGAGTGCCTGGTATTCGGGACTGTAGGCGGCGATGGGATAGACCAGGGTGCGGACCGGCAGCTCATCCGTGTAGGCGAGAATGGCGACCGGCGGTCTTGTGTCGCTGCCGACGATGTGGGGAATCAATTCGTCCGCATCGGCAAGCCCTTCGATCAGGATCACCTCCGGCCGGATGCGGTCCAGAAATTCCCGCAGATGCCACGCCCCGCCGGGCGAGAGATGACGGATGCCGAATACATGAACCGCGTCGTGTGTCGTCATGGGATCATCGGGAAGGGATTTCTTATTCATTGTGGGCTTTGCAGGCGTTATACAGTCCGCGCCAGGCGGCGCCCCGCTTTTTCATGACATTGCCGAGATACTCCTCCCAGATGGACCGGTCCTTTTCCTCATCCTTGACCACTGCACCCTGCAGCCCCGCCGCCAGATCCTCCTCCGCGACGCTGCCGTCACCGAAGTTCCCCGCCAGCGCCATGCTGCTGGCGAGCAGGGAAATGGCTTC
>JBEPXL010000855.1:0-1869 GCA_041641935.1 Desulfobacteraceae bacterium
ACGGTATTGACGAAGTGGGCGGCAAAGATGCCGCTGGCCAGAAAATCGATGGGATCATTGTCCCGGGCCTGCTCATAGCTGTTCGGCGGCCATAAAAAGTAGAGTTGCTTCCAGAAGGAGGCCGCATCAATCCCCCGGTCCTCGATTTCCGACATGGTCGCCTGGATGGAATGGATGTTGTGGACCGTAAACAGACAGGGAATTTCCTGTTCCCGGGCCATGGCGGGAATCAGGGCCGTCATCCAGTCGTTGCAGTGGATCAGATCCGGTTTGACCCGGGGGACGATATAGTTGATGACATCCCGCTGAAAGGTGAGGGAGAGTTTCAGATTCTCTGCACCCCCGCCGTAGATCCGGTTGATGTAGAAAAAGGCGCGGTCCTCCACCAGATGAATCCGCTCCTCGGGAACCGAATCCCGGATCAGTTTCAGTTCCTTGTGCAGAAACGGCGCCAGACGGTCCCTGAAGATGGACCGGTAATCCGGCAGGACGACATGGACATCCGCGCCCTGTTCAAAGAGTGAGCTGATCAGCGCAGCCGATACATCGGCCAATCCACCGGCTTTGGCCGTGAGAAAGTTGGCGAGGTTTCCCATGCGGTCAGGCAGATAGGTCACTTCCGGTGTCACAATCAGAATCCGGGGATTGCGCGTCTTTTCCGACATGTAGGTCTCTCCTTTCTGTACGGTCGGTCAGGCCCACGTAAGAAAGCCGGGCAGGTTCCGGGTCCAGCCGTCGCCCTTCGGCGCCACCCGTGCCGTGAATCCGTATCGTCCGGAGGTGTCACACTGGATGTCACAGGCATACAGATACTGGCCGTTTCCGTGAGCCTCCAGCATTTTCATCGGGTCCGACTTTCCTGACGAGATGGAGTCCGCACTTCGCATGACGCCGTAGTAGAGTTCCACCATGACATCATCCGGCCGCAGCTCGCCCAGATGCACATGGGTGGTCACCCGGAAGCTTTCGCCGACACGGAACGGACCGTCATTTTCCTGCTGGGGCTGTTCGATGCGGATATGCTGCCACAGGGTTTCGATTCGTTTGCGCTGTTCGGCCAGCTGGGCTGCTTCCCTGGCATTCTGGGCAAGAAGGGTACTGAACCGCTCTTTGGCCGGTTCATAGAAACGTTGGCTGTATTCATTGACCATGCGGTGGCTGCAGAAGGTGCGCAGAAGCATTTTCATGGACTCCTTCATCATTTTCACCCACCGGTCCGGAATATCACCGGTTTTCCGTTCATAAAAACTCGGAATCACTTCATCCTCCAGCAGGTTGTACAGCGCCTGGCTCTCCACGGCATCCTGATAGGCCGGATCAGGGTATTCTTCCCCGTTGCCGATTTTCCAGCCCCGGTCCTCGCCGTACCCCTCGCACCACCAGCCATCCAGGATACTGACATTGAGAACCCCGTTGACGGCGGCCTTCATGCCGGATGTGCCGCAGGCTTCAAAGGGCCGCCGGGGATTGTTGAGCCATACATCGGCGCCCTGCACCATGTGCTGGGCTACAAAGATATCGTAATCCTCGATGAAGATCATCCGGTTCCGGATATCGACCTTGCGGGCAAACTGGATCAGCCGTTTGATCAGTTCCTTCCCCTCATTGTCCCGGGGATGGGCTTTTCCGGCAAAGATGAACTGGACCGGGCGGGTTTTGGAGGTGAGGATGGCTTCAAACCGCTCCGGATCATGCAGGAGAAGGTTGGCCCGCTTGTAGGTGGCAAACCGCCGGGCAAAGGCGATGGTCATGATGTCCTGGTCCAGCACCAGTTCCGCATCCTTCATGATCGCCTTGGGCGCGTTCCGCCGCCGGTACTGCTGTACCATCAGGCGGCGGCAGGTCCGGATCAGCCGGGAACGGCTCATG
>JBEPXL010000856.1:0-1860 GCA_041641935.1 Desulfobacteraceae bacterium
GGACATATGCACCTGGGCGATAATTCCCGCCGTCAGCAGCAGTCGCCGGACTTTGGCCAGTTCAATCGATTTCTCCCTGGCTTTCCAGCCCATATATTGCGACGGCAGCGCCAGAAGATTCTGGACGAGGCCGATGCCGACAGTTGTCCAGTCATTGTTGACCAGAAATTCATTGTCATCATAGTAATAGGAAGCGTCCAGGCGGATGCCTGGAAACATGGAAACCAGGGCGGCACGGGCTTCATCATGCTGCACCTGCTGCTGAAGGTCCGCAGAAAAAAGTTCCGGACGATGATAAAGGGAAATGGTTTCAAGATGGCGTGTATCCAAAGCATCCGGGGCGGGAAGATTGCCAAGGTAGATCTTGAAATCCTCCGTTTCCGCCAGTTCAAAACGGGAGGACGGCATCAGGCCCATCAGCCGGCTCAACTCGATCCGCATGCCCGATATTTCGGCCTGCAGTTCGCTGGCCGTGATGCTCAATCCGGTCAACTGCATTTCAATGTCTTTGGCGACAATGGGATCCAGTTGCTTCTGCTGTACCATCTCTTCCGCATTTTCTTTGAAGACACCGATATTCTGTTCAATTTCCCGTATATAGGCGAGGTTTTTTTCGGCCAGTAACGACTTCCAGTAGGCCGAAGCGATTTCAGAGGCAAGAAGCTGCGCCTGTCTCATCCGCTCCATACGGCGGATTTCCGTTTCAACGGCGGCCTGACGTGCCCTGAAATAGGAGAGGCCAAAATCAAGAATATTCCATGACAGGGTGAGACTGACTGCTTTCCGGGTCTTTTCTTCTGAAACGGTGTTGCTCAGCGAGATTTCACCGGTTTCGAGATTCTTATACTCTCTTAACGGATAATTGCTCCGGCTGGACAGGTCACCCCGCAGATTCAAGGCAGGCAGCATTTCCAGTTTGCGGGACAGTGCATTGTCATCGGCGATATTTTCCATCATCCGGTTGACCCGCATATCCAGATTGTTCAGCATTCCGATCCGTACCGCTTCCGCCAGTGTTAAAGGATCAGTAAACTGAACACTCTCTCTCGCCTGCAGAAACTTCCTTTCCTGTTCCACATGGGCACGACGCTGCGTTTCCAGATCAACTTCAAACAGGGTGGAACACCCAGCCGCCAGCCAGCAGATGCCTACCCCCACAATAAGCATCCTGAATTGTTTTAAAACATCCATTTTCATAAAAACCGCTATCGAAAAACAGTATATCAGCACAGGAATCAGTATCGGATGACAGTAAAGATAGTTGTCATTATCAGCATTCAGGATAATTTGTCAATATGATAGAAGTAGCCACACTTAAAAGCAAGAAGCAGGCCAATCTTTACACAATTTTATAATCATCTTGAATGACAATACATTGGCAACAGGACCATCTATTCTGAACGAAATGTATCCTGTTGCAGCTTTCAATATTTTTAATTCCCCTTAAAAATAATTAACATCGGGGCTGATGATCTTTTCATACATTGAATTCCTACTGATACAACCGCCCCCCCGATCCGCCATAGTCAGAACTGCGGTCATAGGGCGAGCCGCTCTGCAGCATTTCCTCCAGGGGCCGCCGGTCATAATAAAAATCACCATCCTCCTGTCCCGCCGGCCGGGATTGCTGTGCCTGCTGCGGATTCGGCTGTGCCGCCGGTTGCGTAGTTTCCCTCTCGGGACGCCGGGAAACCGGGCGCTGTGAAGTCGGGGAAAGGGTCGGGGGCGGCGGTGAACCTTCCGGTGCCTGCACGGTGGGTTCCGTCCGGTCTTCCCGGCCGAAGGAACGGACCGGAATGGAATCGGGAATTCTGGGAATGTCCGGCGTCCGGGAACGTCTGGCCACACCTCTGTTCCGGC
>JBEPXL010000857.1:0-1854 GCA_041641935.1 Desulfobacteraceae bacterium
CACATGGTCGATTACGCCGCCGCACAACAGGCCATCATGGACGCCATCCGCCCCCGGACCCTGCCCATCGCGGCCCGCTTCCTCACATCCGGTGAAGCCTTCCCCGAAAAAACCCGCAGACCGTCCCTGTCCCTCGAAAAGCGGATCACCCTCTGCCAGGGCGTTACCATGGCCCGGCTCTACGGATGGACCGTCGGCCTGGCCCGGGAAGATCTCATCTGCGTCCCCGCCCTTCTCGCCTGGGGCATGACCGACGTGGAAGACCCCAGAGCCGCTCTCACGGAACTCTTCACCACCGTCGAATTTGCCGAAAACGCCGACATCGCGGCGGCCCACGCCGAAGGACTCAACTGCCCGGAACGGAACGAGGTCGGCGGCATCCTCCTCTCCCCGCTGGCCGACGCCCAGTCCGCGCCCGATACCGTCGTCATCTACTGCAATCCGGCCCAGCTCATGCGGCTGGTCCAGGCGGTTTCCTTTCGCCGCAATGAAGCCGTCGGCGGCAGCTTCGGCGGAAAGGTGGAATGCATCGACATTCTCTATGCCGCGAAAAAAACAGACGAACCCCGTGTGGCCATTCCGGGACTGGGGGACCGGGTCTTTTCCATGACCCAGGACGACGAACTGGCACTCACCCTGCCCGGCGAACTTCTGCCCGATCTGGTGGACGGCCTCTCCCGTGCGGCCCGGAAGATCGGCGGGCGGTATCCGATTCCCTTTTACCAGAACTTCGAGCCGGTCTTTCCGCCGGCCCACCGGGAACTGGGGAAAAAACTGGACATGTTTTCCTGACCTGTCCCCGCAGAAAAGGAACGTGACGAAAAGCAAATGAAACCTGTCCGTGGCGACAAAACGGCCTCCAGAGCCGACCTCTGTTATGTAACCGATGACATACCGGGACTCCGGCGCAAACGCTGGGGACGCGGGTTCACCTATTTTGATGCCGAAGGAAACCGGATTCAGGATGAGGAAATCCGCGAACGGCTTCAGAATCTGGTGATTCCCCCGGCCTGGGAAGAGGTCTGGATCTGCCCCCGGCCCAACGGCCATCTCCAGGCCACGGGCCGGGACGAAAAGGGGCGGAAGCAGTATATTTACCATCCCCGCTGGGAAGAGGTCCGGAACCGGACCAAGTTTGAAGGACTCACCGATTTCGGCAAAGCCCTCCCCCGGATGCGGGAACAGGTGGATGCGCATATGCGGAAACACACCCTCAGCCGGGAAAAGGTGCTGGCCGTGGTCGTGGCCCTGCTCGATGAAACCCGGCTCCGGGTCGGCAATCCGGAATACCAGCGGCAGAACAGATCCTATGGCCTCACCACCCTCCGCAACCGTCATGTGGATGTGTCCGGCACGACCATTCACATAGAATTCCGGGGAAAGCGGGGAAAGCAGCACCGGATCGACCTCCGTAACCGGCGGCTGGCCCGGCAGCTCAAACAGTGCCAGGAACTGCCCGGTCAGGAACTGTTTCAGTATCTCGACGACGAGGGGCGGCGTCATCCCGTCCATTCCGATGATCTCAATGCCTATCTCCGGGAAATCTCCGGGGAAGACTTCACCGCCAAGGATTTCCGCACCTGGGGCGGAACGGTTCTGATGGCCGAAGAGCTTCACAGCGTAAAGGAAAACGAAGCGGAACGGAACCTGCCGGTGCGGCGTCAGATCACCGGCGCCGTCAAACGGGTCGCCGAAGCCCTGCGCAATACCCCCGCCATCTGCCGGAAATACTACATCCACCCGAAGGTGATGGACGCCTTCGAGGAAGGCATACTGGATGATGCATTCCGTCATGCCGCCCGGCAGCGGGGAAAAATCACGGAAACACTGGATGAGGCCGAACGGGCGGTACTC
>JBEPXL010000858.1:0-1851 GCA_041641935.1 Desulfobacteraceae bacterium
CTGTGCCAAGGCATCTTTCAGGTTGTCCAGATGGGTCGGCATCTGGGTGAGAAAAAAGGCGACCAGTTCCCGGCAGAGTTCCGCATTGTCGCCGATCCGGTTCATGAATTCTTTCCTGCCGAAAACCGCCTCATCGGGTACGGGCGTTGGAACCGCAGGCCCGTCGGAGGAGGGGGGCCGGTCCGGAAGCTGCTGTTTCAAAACAGTGACCAGGGAACGGGGACGGATCGGCTTGACAATGTAGCCGTTCATTCCCGCCGCCTCGGATTTTTCCCGGTGACTCGTCATGGCATGGGCTGTCATGGCGATAATTGTCATGGAACGGTTTGCCGCTCCGGCTTCTCCCCGGCGGATACGGCGGGTGGTTTCCAGTCCGCCCATCCGGGGCATTTCCAGATCCATCAGCACCAGGTCGAATCTCTCTTTCTGAAGCCGGTCGAGTACCGCTTCCCCGTGCCGCGCCGGGGTTACCCGGTGGCCCATCTGTTCCAGCAGTATGGTCGCCATTTTGAGGTTCAGTTCGTTGTCTTCGGCCAGAAGGATGTGCAGAGGCGGAATCTCCGGAAGGGAATCTGTCATGTCCCACCGCGCCGAATCGACCTGGTCCGGATCACCAGGCAGGAACCGGGCGGTAAAGAAGAAAATGCTTCCCGTACCGGGGGTGCTTTCCAGGCCGATGGTTCCGTTCATCAGACGGACCAGCCGCTGGCTGATGGCCAGCCCCAGACCGGTTCCGCCGCAGCGCCGGGCCGGCGTGCAGGACACCTGGGAAAATTCATCAAATACCATCGTCTGCTGCTCCGGCGGAATGCCGACCCCGGTGTCGATCACCTGAAACCGGAGATATATCGAGCCGGGCGTGTCGTCACCGTTCTGTTCCGGTCTGACTTCAATCCGGACGCCGCCGGTGTCGGTGAACTTGATGGCGTTTCCGACCAGGTTGACCACGATCTGCCGGAGACGGATCGGATCCCCCTGCAGATACCGGGGAACATCGGGATGGATGGTCAGGTCGAGGTCGATCTTTTTCCGCCGGGCCTGGAGACGGAAGGTATTGACCGTGGACTGCAGGGTGCGGAACAGGTTGAAATGAACCGTATCGAGCGCCAGCTTTCGCGCCTCGATTTTGGACAGATCGAGGATATCATTGATCACATTCAGCAGATGTTCTCCCGAATCCCGGACGGTCTGCAGATAATCCCGCTGCTCATCAGTCAGACCGGTCTGCAGGGAAATTTCCGTCATCCCGATGATGCTGTTCATCGGGGTCCGGATTTCGTGGCTCATACTGGCCAGAAACTCGCTTTTGGCAAGGCTTGCATTCTCCGCTGCATCCTTGGCCTGCTGCAGTTCCTGTTCCATCTCTTTCCGCCGGGTAATATCGACCACATAGGTGACCTTTTTCGGGCGGTTGTCACGGCCGGTGATCCGGACCGCATCGGCCAGAATCGTCAGAAGACGGTTGTCTTTGGTCTGTACCTTCCACTCTCCCCGTATGTTGGTTTCCGTCCCCTCTCTGATAAACTGATCGTGCATCTCGGAGAGCATCTGCTTCTGATCGTCAGGAACGACAAGGGTAAAATGCCGGTCCATCAGCTCATCGGCGGAAAACCCGTAGATGGTGCAGAAGGCGGAATTGACGAACTCGAAGTACCCGTGTTCGTCGGTGATGCAGATGCCGACCGGTGTTTTTTCAATCACGCTGCGGGTGCGCTGTTCACTCAGCCGGAGGGCTTTCTCCAGCCGGTGATGTTCCAGGGTATACCGGATGGACCGCTCCAGGGTCTGGCCGTCCAGCCGGTCTTTCACCAGATAATCGGCCGCCCCCGCTTTCATGGATTCCAGATCGGT
>JBEPXL010000859.1:0-1847 GCA_041641935.1 Desulfobacteraceae bacterium
GCTCATGGCAGGCGGCGCAGGTGACCGGATGGATCTCGTCCGCGTCAAACCCGGAAACAGTGGCATCCTTACCAAAGCCAGCCTCCGACCACTCGAGGAACCCGTTACCGGTATGGCAGGGGGCGCAGGAGCCGCGAGTTCCTTCTTCGATGGCCAGTTCGTAATCGGCATGGCCGCTCTCCTCCCACTGCTGAAACCGGGCATGCCGCGGCGGTTCGCCGTGGCAGACGGCGCATACGTTGGAAGAAAGACTGATGCGCGGTTCGCCTTCGATATGGGCCCCTTGGGCGTTCTGGGGACCATGGCAGTTTTCACACTGGACATTGGCCATCCGGGCGGTGTTCGGGAACTGATTGAGCATCGTGGTCCAGTTGTCCCCCGGATTGTTGAGCAGCCCCTCATCGAGGAACGCCCGGTAGTCGGACTGGTCGTCGAAGCCTTCATTTTCGACCTCGGGATTGAATCCCACCGTATGACACGGAAAACAGCTCTGGCCGTAGTGGGTGGAGGTGTTCAGATTCTGCTTAAAAATCTCCGCATGGCCGGAACGGCTCCATGGCTCAAATTTGTCCGGTGCGGTGGTATCGTTATGGCAGGAGAGACACGCGGCATCGGGGACCGGATTTCCCTCGGCATCCTGACCCGTGATGACGCCCACCCAGGTGCCGGCGTAGACCGTGAAGGAGGCGCCGCTCTCCGTTTCCGTCACGGTATACTGGCCGATCTCGGTCGGCGTGAAAGACGGGTTCCGGATGGCCGGATCATCCAGCGTGGCGACGGTTCCGCTGGGACTGATCACTTCCCAGCTGTAAGCAGCCTGTTCGGCACCGTGGAGTAGGACGGGTTTCCCCATGGGGACGGTCCGGATGCCCGTATTGACCTCGAAGGGAACCGGCGTGTGAACCGCCACCTTGTCGGTATAGGTCTGGCCGTCCACCGTCACCTCGACCTCGAAGACGGCCATTCCCGCCTCTTCGAGAGCCAGTGGGTTGATGCCCTGGACCATGAACCGGTCGAGGGTTTCCAGATGATTGTACAAGGCCTCCCGGTAGGCGGATCGCTGCCCCAGGGTCACGGTCGGATTAGCGGTATCGGCGTTGGCAATCGTCGCGGTTGCGCCTGCCGCCTGCCGCCAGGCATAAGTCGGCGTGCCGGCGGCGTCATTTAAAATTTCCACTGCGGCCGAAAGGGTCACCCCCTCCCCCATGGCCGCCGTCGGATCCTCTCCGGCGTTGACCGCCACCCCGCTCACCGGATCGAGGGCGACATCAATCTCCGGATTTCCGCCGGCCACCAGGGTGACCGAGGATGTGTCTTCATTGAAGTTCTCCCGGTTGAACATGAGGGTGTAGGAGCCCAGGGGCAATTCGGCCGTAAACCGCCCGTCCGCGCCGGTTTCGGTCTCCGCCGAAACCGGCGGGTCGGTGGTCACCGTCACCCCCGCCAGGGGCGCGTTGGTCAGGCTGTTGGTTACGACGCCCGAAACCGTGCCGCTGGCGGCTTCGCCCGGCGGGCCCGCGGGGCCTGCCGGCCCGGCGGGGCCGGCAGGCCCGTCATCGCCGTCATCCCCCTCGCATCCGACCAGCGCCAGTGCGAGGATCATCATAAAAATGCCAAGCCATCTGAAGATCGATCTCTTACTCATAAACTCCCCCTTCTTGCCCTCAGGGCGGTTGCGGGTAATGGGTGGTCATTATCGAGCCGATCACCTCCCCTCTTTCTACTGAACGGCATTCAGTCCATTCTGTCCTTCTTACTCCTCTTTCCTCTGCCCCTGTCTTCCCTAACCGTGGCACTCAAAGGCAGTGGTACAATTAGGGGATGTCGGATGCCCGGGCGGCTGAAAG
>JBEPXL010000860.1:0-1845 GCA_041641935.1 Desulfobacteraceae bacterium
GAGGGCGTCCATCCCGAGGAATTCCCTGGAACTGTAGCCGAACATCTTCGTCGCCGCCCGGTTGGTATCGATGCAGGACCCATTGTAAAAGACGAATATTGCCTCGAACGTGGCATCCGCCAGACTCCGGTACCGCTCCTGGCTTTCCGAAAGGGCGCGGGTTCTGTTTTTTACCTGCTGCCGGAACAGTAACGCCACGCCCAGCAGCAGCGCGGACAGCAGCCCCAGACCGGCCAGACCGAAAAACAGCCATTCGGGCATCTGAAACGGGCGGTCACTGAAAAACCATTTGTCGAGGTAGCGGTAATAAAGGGAATCCGGATCGACTTTCAGCGCTTTCAGATGGTCATCGATCCGGCGGAGCAGTTCCGGGTGACGGTTCTTCCGGGTGGCAAAGCGGATTTCAATGGGATTGAAGATGATCGTTGTTTTTTCGATATCGTAGGAACGGGCATGGATCATGCCGTACACCCGGTTGATGACACCGGCATCCGCCTGACCGGTGGCGAGCATTTCCAGAATCAGATCATAGGTATCGGCTTCGTTGAACTGACATTCCACCTGAAACCGGTTGAGGATATCCTGCAGGACCCGGTAATGAATATCGCCTTTCAGGACACCGATGATTTTTCCCTGAAAATCGAGAAAGGTGTGGATACCGGACCCTTTTCTGCGGAAGACCTGGGCCCAGTTGGTGAAAACGGTCTCCTTGTTGAAGTCATACCGCTCTTCCCGTGTACGGGAGTAGGCAATCCCGGCCAGCAGATCGATTTCGCCGGTTTCCAGCCGGTTGAGGCATTCCGGCCAGGTGCCGGGGACATAGTCGAGGGTCCAGTGTTCTCCGGCGGCGATGTTGTTCAGAATATCAATGGCAAAGCCCCGGGCCTGGTCATCTTCGGTGAAAAGCAGCGGCCTGTTCTGATACACACCCACTTTGATCGTGCTGTCGCCGCAGGCCGGGGAGAGGACTGTCAGTGAAAGAATACCAAAAACCAGCGATGGAATCAGTTTTCTCATATCGTCGTCAAAGGCTTTTCCACTGTGGGCGGATTTACTGCAACGGGGTCGGGCAGTCAATGGGGTATAGAACCATCAAAAAAATGAATTGACGTTCTCTTCCATACCGGATTCAGTTCTGAAAAACAATAGGCAGGTCTGCAGGAATGGTATGATTGGCAGGGACTTTACAATTGATGCCGGTTCTGCTGAAGATTATGCAGATTCAGTAGAATGGGCAGAAATGGTTTTGTTATCTGAGGTTTTTGGATATGGTGAGGTGTACAGGGAGGATAAACCGCACAATGCTGTTTATCCAGAATCATACGCATGAAACTGACTCTGGCAAAGATACAGGCTCATAAAATGGGAATAGAAAGTCTGCTTTTACTGTTCATGCTGTTCATAATTGTGGCTTTCATCTTCTCTTTCTGCTGCAAAGTATCCGCACTTCTCCTTCGGCGGACTGTCAGCTGGAAAGATTGTGTGCAGTTTTCCTGTGTTCTCATTGTCTGCAATCTGCTTCTCATTCCTGTCAGTGGCGCAGTCAATCGCATCTTTACGAAAATCGGGCTGCATATTCCCGCCTTTCCGGGTTTGATTGCGCTTGTTATCGTGCAGCTTATGCTTGGTGCAGAATTCTTCTCTCACAGGGCAGCATATTTGAATGGTCAACATGCGGGCCTGCGGGGAGGGGCTGGAATAACTGCTTTAGCACTATCGTTTTTTTCAGGAATCGCAGCACTGCTGTGGAAACCGGCACTGACCGCACTCTGGATCTGGATAATGGCCAGGGGATTTTAAACTTTCTGTGATAACAGCAAATCGATCACCTTCACCGGATGCACC
>JBEPXL010000861.1:0-1111 GCA_041641935.1 Desulfobacteraceae bacterium
ATCGGGGAATATCTGATGAAACCCATCAGCCGCCGGAAACTGGCCGAAGCGGTTCACCGCTCCCTCCGGACAGGAGACGCAACCGCTGACAACCCGATCAACTGATCGCTCCGTACTCAGTCTTTACGGACCGGTTTTGCGTTTCCTGAATGCCTCCACAACCGTCTGGACATGGATCGACGCGCCCAGCGGCAGAATGCTGCCGTCATCAAAGTCGAACAGGGGGCTGTGGAGGGAATGGACAAACCCCTTTTCGGGATTCGCCGTTCCCAGAAACCAGAGCACCCCCGGAATCCGCTGCTGAAAATAGGCCATATCCTCCCCGCCCATGAACGGGCGCTCTTCGACGATGACATTCCCTTCACCGATCACGTTCCCTGCCGCGGACTGCAACACCGCTGTCAGCGCCGGATCATTGTAGACCGACGGATACTCCATCTTCACGGATAACCGGCAGGTTCCGCCGTTGATCCGGGCCACCCCGTGGGCGGTTTCCTCCAGCAGGGCCACCAGCCGGTCCCGGTCTTCGGGCCGAAGCGTCCGCAGGGTTCCGGTGAGGGTAACCTCATCAGGAATGATATTGTTGGCCGTGCCGCCGTGGATGGTGCCGAAGGCCAGAATCACCGGTTCCACGGGATCGGTGCGCCGGGTAATGATGTTCTGGGCCGCGGCGACACACTGGGAGGCCATCACCACCGGATCGACGGCTTTATGGGGAAAGGCGACATGGCCGCCCTTTCCGATCATGGTCAGGGAAAAACCGGCAGAAGAGATGGTCGCGTAGCCGGATTTGACCATCACCCGCCCCTGGGGAACCGACGGATTGAGATGGAGTGCGAAAATCATCTCCGGCGACGGATGTTCCAGGGCGCCGTCCGCGATCATGGCAAGCGCCCCGCCGGGTGGTTTTTCTTCGGCGGGCTGGAAAAGAAACCGGACGTTGCCGTCCAGCCGGTCCGCCATTTCCGACAGCAGTTTTGCCGCTCCCAGGAGCATGGCCACATGCCCGTCATGACCGCAGGCATGGGCGATCCCCTTCTGCCCGGATGCGTAGGTTACCTGCTTTCTGTCCTGGAGCGGCAGGGCATCCATGTCCGCCCGGAGGGCGACG
>JBEPXL010000861.1:1121-1820 GCA_041641935.1 Desulfobacteraceae bacterium
ATGATGGATGTCCCGGCGGATTGCCTGCAGTTCTTCTCTGATCTTCTGTGCTGCTTTCAAATACGGATTCATGGATTGCCTGTGGAATGCTCTGGTTTCCCCGGATTTTGAAGTACAGGGGAATCGTTAAACAATTGACACCTGTTTCCATCTTGCCTATTGTAAGAGATATAGCGTGCGGTTTTCAACGTCAATCCATGCCAATCCGACGCCTTCATGAAAAAACAACTGCAGGAACTGTTGATCTGCCCCCGGTGTCTTCCGCTGGAACACTCCCTGGGCTGTACGGTTCATCAGACAAACGGGAGGGATATCCTCTCCGGTTATCTGGAATGCCGGAACTGCGGCAGGCGGTATCCCATCGAAGAGGGCATCGCCCATCTTCTGCCAGACGGGCGGGTTCCCGCCGCCCAGGCCCGCTATGAAACCGATGCACTGGTGTCCGCCTATCTCTGGAGCCATTACGCCTATATCGCCGGTGACCCGGATGCCAGCAACGCCTATCTGAGCTGGGCCGAACAGTTGAACCGGGATGTCCCGCTGGGTCTGGACATCGGCTGCGCGGTGGGCCGTTTCACGTTTGAGATGAGTACCCGGAGTGAACTGACGGTGGGGGTGGATCTCTCCGTGGAGCTGATCCGGTGGGCCCGCCAGTTGATGCGGGACCGGTGCGTGGTCTTTTCCGTCATCGACGAAGGG
>JBEPXL010000862.1:0-1814 GCA_041641935.1 Desulfobacteraceae bacterium
CAGCGTCTTCTCCATTTTCCCCGTCATGGACAAAGACATCCGCCCCCGTCACATCCACAAAGAACCGGTGAAATTTCTCCCGGTAGGCCGGCGAAGCCTCCGCATAGGGAAGCGGCGGCAGCCATTCCTTTGCCGCCGCCGACAGGTCGTCCAGCGCATCCGGTCCCAGACGGGATACCCGGTTGACATACCGGCGCGGTGCATTGGCGGCAATCACGGGAAGACCATTGGTTCTGGCGAATTCGATCAGAGGCCGGTAATCGGTCTGATAGCCGGGCCAGGGACGGCTGGCGGAAAGGAAATGGCGTTCGGTGATCAGTCCGGCCAGATATTCATCCAGCACCGTCTGCACATCCTGCTCAAACATTTCCAGCGAAAGAACCAGAGGCCGCTGCAGTTCTCCGTCTCTGGTGTAACGGTCATGCAGCGCCTCCAGAATCCGTGCCTCCAGATAATGGCCCACCGGGTCGCCGTGGCCTTCTCCGATAAACAGAATATCGGTGTCCTCCGTCGCCTGAACGATATCGGCAAGAGTAGCCGGATTTCCCGCTCCGGTATAGATGCGGTAGTTTACATCCGTCACTGTAACCTCCCTGCCCGCCTGCATTCCCATGGGATTTCTGCCTGCGCCGCATCCGGCCAGCAGGGCCAGGCATACCAGTACAGCCGCTGTACGATAAACGTCACGCGATTCCATTCCAGCTCCTTTTTTTCAGAGGGTTCAGAGTGCTTCATGATGTCAGTTCGCCGGTACTGTCCGTCCGTCGGCCCATTGCCGGAGGGAGGCGATCTGTTCGGCCATGACCACGGACAGCGGACGGGTGTTGGCAATCTCCGTCAGAAGGTGGCCGGTTCCCAGGGGCTGTTTGCGGGCCACGGCATTGTAGAGCCCCGCCACCACCGCCTGCTCGATCTCCGCGCCGGAGTAGCCTTCGGTCGCTTCCGCCAGCCGGGGATAATCAAAGCCTTCCGGATTCTGGTTCCGCCGCTCGATGTGAATCCGGAAGATTTCCTCCCGGGAGACTGCATCCGGGAGATCGACAAAGAAAATTTCATCCAGACGCCCTTTCCGGACCATCTCCGGCGGCAGCCGGGAAATATCATTGGACGTCGCCACAATGAAGACCGGCTTTTTCCGCTCGGACATCCAGGTGAGAAGTGTGCCCAGTATCCGGCGCGAAGTTCCGCCGTCATTGTCTCCGGTGGCGATTCCTTTTTCAATCTCGTCCACCCAGAGGACCGCAGGGGCCATCAGTTCGGCGGTCCGGAGGGCGTTTCGCAGGTTCCGTTCACTTTCCCCGAAATATTTGTTGTAGAGGGAGGCGAAATCGAGCCGCAGGAGGGGCACACTCCACACCCCGGCCACGGCCTTGGCCGCCAGGCTTTTCCCGCTCCCCTGGATTCCCAGCAGCATGATGCCTTTGGGCGGGTCGAGACCGGCGGATGCGGCGTTTCCCGCGAAGGCGGCTTTCCGCTGGTTGAGCCATCGTTTCAGGTTATTGACACCGCCGACGCTGCCGAAGGAGGCGGTTTCATACTCGAAGTTAAGGACACCGTCCATGCCGAGCAGTTCGAACTTGGCCCGGTTCACCTCCGGCAGATCACTTTCGGTGATGGCCCCGTCATTGTAGATGGCGTTCCGGGCCAGACGGCGGGCATCCGACAGGGTCAGCCCGGAAAGACTCCTGACCAGCTTCTTCAGTGTCGACCGGTGGGTGACCACCTTGAGTCCCTGATGGGTTCTGGCCCACTGATCGGCCTCCTCCCGGATAATCCGCTCAATGGCTCCGGCATCCGGCATGGGCATGTCAAAC
>JBEPXL010000863.1:0-1812 GCA_041641935.1 Desulfobacteraceae bacterium
TTCCAGATCCAGGCCATGCCCTTCGGTCTCTTCTTTGTCACCATTCTCATCTATTCCTATATCGACACCATCATGCTGTCGGCATGGCGGTCCGACGCGGAGGTCGGCTGGTACAATGCCGCCTACCGGATCTATGAAGGGATCATGACCATCCCCACCATCCTCTGCCAGGCGCTTTCGCCCCATCTGTCGCGCCTGTTTGTCCACTCCCGTGAAGCGCATCTGGATCTGGCGGAACGGGCCATGAAATATATTTTCATCATATCCCTTCCGATTCTCGTGTGCGGGTATATCTATTCCGATGATATTATCCTGCTTCTCTTCGGTTCCGAATTTGAAAACGCCATTCCCGCATTTCGTATCCTGCTCGTCGGAACCGCATTCGTGTTTGCCAACTGGGTGTTCAATACCATCTTTATTTCTATTGACCGGCAGAAACTGTTGATGTACGCCAGTATGATCGGGCTTGGCATCAATATCATCGTCAACATTTTTCTGATTCCCCGTTTCGGCTTTATCGGCGCGGCCATATCCACACTGGTCGGTGAAACAGTGATTTTTGTCGCCTCCTATATCCTGACCTGGCGGGCCTATACCCGGATTTCCATGATCCGCTATTTTATCCGGCCTTTTCTGGCGGTATTCATCCTGGGGGGTACGCTGGTGCAGGTAAACATTGCCTTTACCCCGTTCGGCGTCGGATTCTGTATCGTTGTCTATTCGCTGTTTCTTCTTGCGTTTGAAGGATTTGATGAGAATGAACTGGCATACGCACGCCGTCTGCTGGACAGACGGAAAAAACAAAGGATTACCCGGGAGTCTGATGAATCCTCTGAGTGAAACAGACCGGCAAACACCTGGCGGCGTATATCTCTGCCAGATCAGTGAAACTGTCTCCTGCGGGGCCTGCTGCGGCCTCTATAATCTGGCCGATGCCTCCCGCGATCATCTGCATGCGATGCTCACCTGGCGTACCGAAACGTTTGTGTCCGTCCCCAGGGAGATTGACGCCATCGTCGGTTTCGGGCAACAGGCACTGGACCGGGAACCGGAGGAAGCGCCTTATCCCGATTTCCATCATTGTCCCTACATCGGCCTGATCGGTCCGGAACGTACCCGGGTCGGCTGTCTGCTTCACCCGCTGGCAGACGGTAACAGCGGTGTCGATTACCGGGGCATCAGCTACTACGGCGGCATGGCCTGCCGGACCTATTTCTGCCCTGCCTGCCGGAGGCTGCCGAAGCGATACAAAGAGATTGTACGCTACGTCTCCACGGACTGGTATGACTATGGGTTGCTGGTGACCGAATCCCGCCTTCTGTCGGCACTGTTTCAGGAAGCGGAACAGCGCATCGGCCGGCCACTGCAACTGTCCGCAGTTCATGGCGAGCCGGAGCGGGTAGCGGCTGTCCGGTCCCTGCTGCGCCTGAAAATGGACTGGCCGTTCCGGTTTCGACCGGAAAAACTGGTTCATTATTTCTTTGAAGACGGGCAGTATATCCGGCCACTGCGCTATGCCGGGGGCGGTTTTCCGCCAACGCCTTATCATACACTGTTTACGGAACTGGAATCGACCTTTCCCTCTCATCAATCCTGGCAGGCCGCACACCGGCAGATGGACCGGCGGCTGGAAGAGTTCAAGCGGGCCTTCGTGATGCGTCTGCCGCAGATGAAGAAGCAGCGACTTGTTCAGCATATGACGGGACAGAGAGGGGATTTCCGGCACTGAAAAAAGGAGGTTCATGAAACGAGACTGGGGAGAAACCGCGATCAGGATACGGGAAGGACTGCTCCGGGCACGAATCGGCATCA
>JBEPXL010000864.1:0-1800 GCA_041641935.1 Desulfobacteraceae bacterium
TTGCGCCTTCCCGCCATGCCTGCCGCATGGGCAGAACCAGCATGGGCGCTTCGTTCAGGGGGTCAGCCCCGACCACCAGAATCAGGTCCGCCGATTCCACCTCCCGGAGCGACACCGCCCGTTCCGGGGTAAGCCGGGAAGCGGCCGCTTTTGTCTTCTGCCCCTGTTCCGCCGTGGCAAAAAAGGCCGGTCCCTGCCAGCCCCTGGACTTGCAGACCCGCCGGAGCATGGCCTGGGTCTCCAGGCTGCTGCGGAGAGAGCCGATACAGGCCACCGCGTCCGCCGGTATGTTCCGCAAGCGGTCCCTGGCGGCTTCCATGGCGTCGCCCGGTGTGGTTTCCGTGCCGTCCACCCGCCCCTGGTAAGGCCGTTCGGGCAGGTTGTTGTAAAAGAAGCCGTAGCGGCCCCGGTCACAGATGAAATCCCCGTTGACGGTTTCGCTGAAACGGCCCTCATGGCCCACGACTTCGCGGTACCGTGCGTTGACGGTGACATGACATCCCAGAGAGCAGTGGATACAGACCGATGCGCTCCGCTCGAAATCCCAGCGCCGCCCCCGGTAGCGGGAAGGCTTGTCCGTGTAGACGCCGGTGGGACAGATATCGATCAGGTTTCCCGAAAACGGGCTTTCCAGCGTGCCTTCCTTGTGACGGCCGAAATAGACCCGGTATCCGATCTGCATGACGCCGAGATCTTCGTAGCCGGTATACTCCTGGTAGTACCGGGAACACCGGTAACACTGGATGCACCGGTTCATCTCGTGGCAGATCAACGGGCCGAGATACTGGTTCAGGTGGGTCCGCTTGGGCCCCGGATAGCGCCGCATGCCGTGACCGCAGGCGACGGTCAGATCCTGGAGCAGGCAGTGGCCGCCCTCGTCACAGACCGGGCAGTCGTGGGGATGGTTCAGCATGAGCCATTCGAGGACGTGCCGGCGGAAATCCACCGCCTCGGGGTCCGTGGTCGAGACCACCATCTCGTCCTGGGCGTCGATCATGCAGCTCATCTGCACTCCCTTGAAGGGCCCCTGGAGAAACTTGACCGCGCAGACGCGGCACGCACCCACGGACTTGAGGGCCGGGTGGTAGCAGAAACGGGGAATGATGATGCCCAGCCGTTCGGCGGCGTCAATCACCTTGGTCCCCTGCGGGACTTCAATTTCCTGGTCGTCGATAATCAGTTTCGGCATGGAAAATCGCAAACGCTTTCTGGGTTATGACGGTTCGACGGCTTCAATGAAACGGACACCGTTTTTGTTCGATATGGGCTTCGATCTCGTCCATAAAAAACCTGAGCAGGCCATCCAGGGGAGACACCGCCCCCGGCGCGAAGGCACAGTAGGAATTCCAGAGATACTTGTTATGGGCCTGGAGAATGTCGATCATTTCCAGCTCCCCTGCCCCGGTTTCGATGCGCCACAGCAGGTCGCGGATATAGGGGAGTCCCTCCCGGCACGGCGTACACCAGCCGCAGGATTCCCGCACGAAAAATTCCATCAGGTTCAGTGTGGCCGCCACCATGCAGTCGGTCTCGTCAAAGACCATGATGGCCGCGGTTCCCAGCCGGAAGCCCTTCTCTTTCAGGGGATTGAAATCCATGGGAAGGTCATAGAACTGTTCCGGCATGAAAGAGGTGGAGGCCCCGCCGGGGAGGCAGGCCTTGTATTTTCTGCCGTTTTTCATTCCGCCGGCATGTTCTTCAATGATTTCGCTGAGGCGGACGCCCATGGGGAGCTCAAAACAGCCCGGTCTGTTGACCTTGCCGCTGACGCAGAAGAGCTTGGTGCCGGCCCCGTCTTCG
>JBEPXL010000865.1:0-1796 GCA_041641935.1 Desulfobacteraceae bacterium
CAAGGATGCGGAGAATCGCCAGACGCTGGGGCGTGAGGCGGTATTCCCGGGTCTTCAGTTTTTTGACCATTTCATCGAGACGGTTTTGGGGGAGTACCATGACATCCTGTTTGTTTATGAGATTTGATCATATATGGTTCCTGAAATGAAACACCGGAAACATGTCATCCATATCCGGCAGCAGAAGAATTATTTTCCATAAAAAATTACTATTTTTTGCAGAGGCTGTCAAGACTCAATTCCAGGAAAGCCGAGCGTCAGACGCTCACCGGAAGGCACGTAGAATGGAATTGACACCCCGCACCGCCAGTGCTATGATCCATTGAATTTAGGTAATTATAATGAGTTTTTAGAAATTTTTGGGATTCATCCACCCGCGTTGTGCCGGAAAAATATCTGGCGTACACAAGCCATCCGATGAGGTTTCATGGCGGACATTATCCAAATCGACCCCAAGATTCAGGACGCCAGGGAGAAAAAAGAGGCGCAGATCAAGAAACAGAAGCAGGCCGCTGTACGGAACATGCTTCTGCGGGCCAAGCGGGAGTTCCGGTGTGAACGGTGTTTTCAGGAGATAGAGCTGCAGGAGCTTTCGGACCGGAGCGAACAGGAAAAGCTGAGGGTTCCCTACCTCTTCTGTGAAATCTGCGCGGAAGAATATATCGATTACATCGAACGGCTCAAGGGGAAAGGCGACCCGGAGAGTTACTGGCGCAGTGATGTCTGGCTGGAAGTCTGGAAACGGTGGATCGATTACAAAGGAACCCTGGATCGGTATCTGAGATCAAAAGAATTTCGAAAGCTTCTGGAAGAACTGAAACAGCCTGATCCTGATCAGTAAAGATCAATCAATAGGAGGAATATACATATGTTTGGAATCGGAATGCCGGAGCTTATCATTATCCTGGTGATCATTCTGATCATCTTTGGTGCCGGAAAGCTGCCGGAGATCGGTGCGGGCATGGGCAAGGCCATCAAGAATTTCAAATCGGCCACCGCCGATGCCGACAATAAGCCGGAAGACCGGGAAGAACTCGAAGACAAATCCTGATTTTTCCTGTTGCCTTTCTTTTCCTGCTGAAAACAGGCGGCTCCTGACCGGGTCGCCTGTTTTCATTCCGTCACAGCCGGTCGTTCTGCAGGCGCGGCGCTTCATCTGTCTTTCCCCGTCCCTCCTCTTGCACAAATATGCGGAAGCAGGTAGAGTGGCAGAATTTCTGTTCCATCAGTGTTTCCTGTTCATTTCATACATCATTCAAACGCTTACGGAGGAGACAAAACCAATGGCTTACGAGAACATCCTCTTCGAAGTCACAGACGGCATCGCCACCATCACCTTTAACCGCCCCAAAGCCCTCAACGCCCTCAATAACACACTTCTGGAAGAATTCATGGAGGCGCTGGACGAGATCATCGGAAACGAAGATATCCGGGTACTGATTCTGACGGGGGCCGGCGAAAAAGCATTTGTGGCCGGGGCAGATATTACGGAACTTGCCAAATTTGATGCCCTGCAGGCCAAGGTCTTCGCCAGAAAAGGACAGACCGCCATCAGTAAACTGCAGACCCTCGCCATTCCCGCCATTGCGGCCGTCAACGGATTCGCTCTGGGCGGCGGCTCCGAAATGGCCCTGGCCTGTGACTTTATCTATGCCTCTGAGAATGCCACCTTCGGACTTCCCGAGATCAACCTCGGCATCATTCCCGGTTTCGGCGGAACCCAGCGGCTTCCCCGGCTGGTCGGGCCGAACATGGCCAAAGAGATGATCTTCACCGGCAAAATGGTCCCCGCTGCC
>JBEPXL010000866.1:0-1782 GCA_041641935.1 Desulfobacteraceae bacterium
GAAAAAGCAGCAGACAAAATAGACGACCGCCAGAAAGACATACGCCTCGGTGGAAAATCCCATCCATTTGGGGTTGGAAAGCGTCGACTGGGTCGTCTTGAGGACATCGTAAAGGGCGATGATCACCACCAGGGAGGTGTCCTTGAAGGCGGAAATGAGGATGCTCACTGTCGGCGGAATGACGATCTTGAGGGCCTGGGGCAGGATAATCAGCCGCATGGTCTGGAAATAGTTGAGCCCCATCGAGTCGGCTGCCTCGTACTGCCCTCTGGGGATGGCCTGGAGCCCGCCCCGGACCACCTCGGCGATGTAGGCCGCCGTGAAGAGGATGATCGCCACCTGGGCCCGGAGGATCTTGTTGATGGTGACCCCTTCGGGCAGAAAGAGGGGAAAGATCACCGACGACATGAACAGAAGGCTGATGAGGGGCACCCCCCGGATCAGTTCAATGTAGACAACACACAGGGACTTGATGGCCGGCATCCGGGACTGGCGTCCCAGGGCCAGCAGCACGCCCAGTGGATAGGCGGCGGTGAGGCCGAAAAACGAAAGCATCAGGGTCAGCGGAAGTCCGCCCCACTGGGTGCTTTCCACTTCGGCCAGACCGAAGATACCGCCTTTCATCAGAATGCCCATGACCACGAGTCCGCCGAGCCAGGCATACAGCAGCGGTTTTTTCCAGAACCGGCGGTACCGGCTGACAAACAGCAGAATCAGCAGCAGGATCATCGCCAGCAGCGGTCGCCACTGCTCCAGGGGCGGATAGAACCCGAAACCGATGAACCGGATATTGGCCGGAATCATGGACCAGCAGGCCCCGTCGGTCGCCCGGCAGGCTTCGCTGGAGGAAAACCAGAGGCTGTCGATAAAGGCCCATTCGATCGTCGGCGGAACCAGTTCCCACAGCATCCAGAGAACAAGGAGCGTAAACAGGGAATTGTACCAGGTATTGAACAGATTGGTTTTTACCCAGCCGATCACGCCGATGTTGGTCACCGGCGGCCGTACCTGTTCTGACGGGTTTGCGGTTTCGTGTATCATTATCGCTCCACCAGTCGTTTCTTTTTGTTGTACCAGTTCATGTATGCAGATGTGATCAGGCTGAAAAAGAGGTAGACCGCCATGATCAGGGCGATTCCTTCAATGGCCTGCCCGGTCTGGTTGATGGTGGTGTTGGCAACGGAGACAAAATCGGGATAGCCGATGGCAACCGCCAGGGAACTGTTCTTGGTCAGGTTGAGCATCTGACTGGTCAGGGGCGGAATAATCACCCGGAGGGCCTGGGGAAGAATGACGAGATTGAGAACCCGTGCCGGACGCAGGCCGAGGGTCATGGCCGCCTCTGTCTGCCCTTTGCTGACGGACTGGATACCGGCCCGGACGATCTCGGCCACAAAGGCCGATGTATACAGCACAAGCCCCAGCAGCAGGGCCGTGAATTCCGGGCTGATGCTCATGCCGCCCCGGAAGTTGAACCCCCGCAGTTCCGGCACGCTCATCGCCGTGGGCGCGCCGCCGGCAAGCCAGGCAATCAGCGGAAGACCGACCAGAATCCCGATGCCGGTCGGCAGCACCGGAAACAGCTGACCGGTCCGCTCCTGCCGTTTCGCGGCCCACCGTCGGAGCAGCCACACGATCACGCATCCCGCCAGAAACGCGCCCAGCATGGCTGTGTGTGCCGGATGGGATGCGGGAACCGCAAACATGAGCCCCCGGTTGCTGAGAAAGACCCCCTCCATCGGATGGAGGGCCTGCCGGGGGGATGGAAATATTTCGGAAAAA
>JBEPXL010000867.1:0-1780 GCA_041641935.1 Desulfobacteraceae bacterium
ACCGCCGTATGGCGCAGCCAGTACCCTTTCCGCACCGGACCGGCGGCATCATAGCAGGAGTGAAAGTGCAGGAACTCCTCCTGCGGTTCGGGACGGTTCTGCACCCAGGGTTCCGGGGCATTCTCGAAAAAAACCGGATTGATGCGATTTTTTGCCGGAAGCTCAAAACCGGCATCCGCCAGTTCCCGGAGCAGCGCTTCCCCTTCAAAGAGCTTCACGTTTGGCGGAACATCCGAAGCGTAGAACTGCCGTTCATTGAAGCAGACAAACTGGACGCGACTCAGATCCTCCGGGTCCGGCGGAAGAAAATAATAGCCGACAAACGGCCCGAACCGGAGAATATGCCCCGCCTGCCGGACTTCCAGTGTCGGCACATAACCGCGCGGCACATCAGGGGACTCCTGTTCCGGCTGCAGGGCGTTCTCCCGCGTGCATCCGCCCGGAGCAAAAACAAGCAATACCAGAAAAATGATCAGAGTGATCTGTCGCTGCATTCTGCTCATTCTTTCCACAACTTTCCGATTCCCCATACACAGAGGCAGAAGCCGATCACGATCAAACCGACCGCAACCGCCCTGCTGCCGAGCCAGTCGGCCAGGGTAATCTGCCCCACGTTGGTGGGATCATACAGGGCCGGCACCAGGGATTCATGGAACTGGGCGAAGATGGCGGCGCCGAACAACCCGCCCAGCAGGGCAAAAACGGCATCCATGCGTCCTTCCCCCACGGCTGCCCAGGCCGTTCCGGGGCAGTAACCGGCCAGCCCCCAGCCGATGCCGAAGATAACGGCGGCCAGCCCGGTGGCGACGATACTGGTGGGCAGAATCATGGTCCGCCCGACGCCAGCGGCCTGCAGGCCAAAGAGTCCCAGGGCAGAAATGGCCACCACCAGAAGCATGAATTTTGGAATACTGGAATCGATCATCAGATGGGCGCGGGCCATCTTGTTGGCATTGGTCGCCCCGACCCGCTGAATCACAAACCCGAATGCAATGCCGGAGAAGAGCCCCAGCCAGATATCCGGTCTCATTCCGCCTCCTTTCCGGTCTTTCCGTAGACCATGCGGGCGGTGATCATGGCCACGCTGAAGATGACAACACCGAAATAGAGACCGCTGACGGCCAGTTGAGTGGAACCGGAGATGAAGAGCCCGAGGGTGCATCCGCCGGCGAGCCGGGCGCCGAAGAGGATCAGGAAACCGCCGAGAAAGGTGATGCCGTAGCGTTTGACACGGCTGCTGCCGAACCGTTTTTCCCAGATCTCCGGGATGTCCCGCACCGGAATTTTCAGCGTGCGCCCGCCGATAAACCCGCCCATGGCCATGCCGATAACAAAGGCGAACAGCCAGGAACCCGGCCCCGGCAGCATCCGGTAATGGGTTTTGGACTGCGGATATTCAGGAATGGTGTTCTGGAAAAAACCCTTGAGGGTGCTCACGAACCCGCTGGACGAGGCGGGCGGCCCATAGGTTGCGAAGATGAACAGGATAATCCCCGCCAGTGCGAATGCGGCAGGGAACCAGCGCCAGTAGGGAGACGCGATTTGCGGTTGCCTATTTTTTTCTGTCATTTTCTCATCCTCCACAGGAAACATATCCGCCCTTGGGTTTTCCGGAACTCTGCTGCTGTGAACCGCCGGAGCCGCTTTTCTGAACCGTGCGGGATGCGGAACCGCTTCCCGCCTCCGGAAGACCGGAACCGGAAAACCTGTTCTCCGCCGTCTCCACCGGATAAAAATGGTTCGGATTGGCCCAGTCCTGCCAGGAACCTTCATAGGTGAT
>JBEPXL010000868.1:0-1771 GCA_041641935.1 Desulfobacteraceae bacterium
CGAACCGAGCCTCATCCAGGCCGCCAAGGACGCGGGCGCCAAGGGGATCAACCTGGCCGGTATGTGCTGCTCCGGGGCGGAGATGATGTCCCGTCACGGCATCCCCCACGCCGGCAACTTCATGTCGACCGAAGCGATCATGGTGACGGGTGCCGTTGATGCCATGTGCGTCGACATCCAGTGCATCCAGCAGGCCCTGGTGAAAACCGGCGAATGCTACGGCACGCCCATCATCACCACCAATCCGCGCTGCCATATCGAAGGGGCGACCCACATCGAGTTCAGTGATCATGACCCCACGGCATGCACCGACGAGGTGGTGATCAAGGCCATCACCCGGTTTAAAAACCGAAAAGCCAAGGTCGAAATCCCCAACATCCGGAACATCGGCATCCACGGCTTTTCCTATGAATACATCAACTACATGCTGGGCGGCTCTTTCCGCGGCTCCTACGCCCCGCTCAACGACAACATCATCAACGGCCGGATCCGCGGTGTGGCCGGGGTGGTGGGATGCACCAACCCCCGGGTCAAACAGGACTGGGTCCATGTGGAACTGGTCAAAGAGCTGATCAAGAACGACGTGCTGGTCCTCCAGACCGGATGTTCCCAGGTGGCCCTGGCCAAGGCGGGTCTGCTGACCCCCGAAGCGGCCCATCTGGCGGGTCCGGGACTGAGCGAGGTCTGCGAGACCGTCGGCATGCCGCCGGTACTGGGCCTGGGGTCCTGCGTGGACAACAGCCGGATTCTGGTGGCGGCCTCAGAGATGGTCCGGGTGGGCGGCCTCGGCAACAGCCTCGCCGATCTGCCGGTGGCCGGCGCGGCCCCCGAGTGGATGAGCGAGAAGGCCATCTGCATCGGCCAGTACTTTGTCGGCTCCGGCGTCTTCACCATGTTCGGCGTCACCTTCCCCATCACCGAGGGTACCAAGTTCCACGAGCTGCTCTTCGACGGGCTGGAGAAATGGGGCATGGGCAAATGGGGATTCGCGGTCGATCCCTATGACATGGCCAAGCAGATGATCGCCCACATCGACAAGAAACGGAAGGCCCTGGGTCTCGACAAGGCCCGGGAGCGGGTGCTCATGGATATGGCGGACCGGATGAAGCTCGAATCCGCCTAACTCCCCACCCGCCTCAAAGCATTTATCGGCCCGCGGCGCCCATCGGCCCGCGGGCCGATTTTTTTGTGTGCCAAACCGTCAGGCCGCCAGCCTGTGTAGTGGTCAAAGACGATCAGCTTGTCGAAGAATACGCCTACAACGCCAATGGCTTGCGGATATACGAGCGAAACGTACTGCGGGGCGTCGAGCGGAACCTTTCCTGTTCAGTAGAAGACCACCTGCTCACCGCCGGGACCGCGACCTACGATTACCACCTCGACGGCTTCCTGACCCAGAAGATGGAAGGATCGGATGTCACCACCTACCATTATTCCTCCCGGGGCGAACCCCTCGGCGTGAGCCTGCCGGACGGCGCGGCCGTCGAATTTATCCACGGTCCCCTTGCCTGGGTTTTACGCATTCCCCTCTCTCGGAAAATTATCCCACCAGCGTTCCGCCTCCTTTAGATCTTTGAAATCGAAAATGGCTTCCCCGAATTGATCCAAAAGTTCCATCTTCGAACCCTTCAGTTTTTTTTCCAGGGCTGGAGACATTTCACCAAATCGCTTGTTCAACTGTTTCCGGATCAGCATCATTCGGCCTTCTACCCGGCCCTCTACCCGACCTTCTACCCGGCCCTCTACCCGACCTTCTACCCGGCCTTCCACA
>JBEPXL010000869.1:0-1765 GCA_041641935.1 Desulfobacteraceae bacterium
CGGCCCAGAATGTCCGCCACCGCTTCCATAGCCGTTGCACCGGCGTTGTCCCGTACGCCGGGGCGATAGCCGATCCAGAGGGTCCAGTCGAAGGGGACGGGCAGCGGTTCGAAAGACGACACCTGGGTGACGGGGTTGGTGAACAGCTCCGTCCGGAGCCGTTCCAGCTGATCACGGGTCAGATCCGTGTCGATGGTGACAATGTGAATGGTGCGGACATCGGCAATGGTGATGCCGAAATAGTCTTCGGCCTTTCGGCGCACCCCCGCTCCTTCCGGGTCCATCAGGTCGGAGCGGAGGGTGATTTCAAGTCTGTGCGGCATGGGAATTCCTAACTTGAGGAGAGAATCCGGGAAATATCATTGTAGAACACAAAAATCATCAGAAGCAGCAGAACAAAAATCCCGGCCTGCTGGGCCACTTCCCGCACCCGTGTATTGACCGGCTTTCCGGTGACCGCCTCGATACTGAAGAAGAGGAGGTGACCGCCGTCCAGTACCGGAATCGGCAGGAAATTGAGGATGGCCAGGTTGATGCTGAGCAGTGCAATGAAGAAGACCAGGTTGGTGGTGCCGGCGCGGGCCTGTTCTCCGGCCATCTGGGCGATCATGATGGGGCCGCCCAGGGCGTCACGGGTCTGGACATTGCCCTGGATCAGTTTCACGACACTCATAACCGTCAGCTCCGTAAAGAACCAGGTCCGTTCCAGGCTCTGGCCCAGGGCTTCCACAGGTCCGAGACTACGGGTGATGAACTCATTGCCCGCGGTAATGCCGATGACATACCGCTCCTGTTCTTCCTGAAAAATATTATCGGTGGTTACGGTCAGTTTCGGGGTAATATATTTGACCACTTCACTGTCATTGCGCTCGATGGTGAGGGCCAGATGCTTGCCGCCGCTGGTGGAGATGGCTTCCGACATCTCTTTCCAGGTATTGATCTCCATGCCGTTGATCGCAGCGATCCGGTCGCCTTCCTGCAGTCCTGCGGTGGCGGCCGGTGATTCTTCGGTTACCGTGCCGACCACCGCTTTACGGATATAGGTTCCGGAGATCAGGAAAATCACATAGAAAATCAGCACCGCCAGCAGGAGGTTGAAGAGCGGTCCTGCCGCGACAATCATAATCCGCTTGTAGACGTTTTTGTGGGTAAAGGATGCCGGAATGTCTTCCGGCGGGATATCGGCGTCCGGCTCTTCCCCGACCATCTTGACAAAACCGCCCAAGGGAACGGCGGAGACACGGTAATCGGTCCTTCCGACCGTCCGGCCCAGGACTCTGGGTCCGAAGCCGAGGGAGAATATTTCCACGCCGACACCGCATAACCGGGCGACCAGAAAATGGCCCAGCTCGTGAAAAAAGACGAGCACGCCCAGAACGATGATAAATGCGAGAATGGTAGTCATGTATAAAAGTTCCTGTTACGAAGTTGTACGATTCCGTTATGGTTCAGTGGGAACGGCTGATCACCGTTTCCGCCTCGTTTCTGGCCCACCGGTCGGCCTCCAGAATGTCTTCGAGGGATGGGTCCGGCTGCACACAATGGTGGTCCATGACCGTCCGGACCGTTTCCGGTATGCCCGGAAAAGAAATCCGCCGGTCCAGAAAGGCCGCTACAGCGATTTCATTGGCGGCGTTCAGAACCGCCGGCAGTGTTCCCCCCGTTTCACAGGCCCGGAAGGCCAGCGTGAGACAGGGAAACTTTTCCAGATCCGGTGCTTCGAATGTCAGCGCCCCCAGCCCCGGAAAATCGGGTATCGGCTGCT
>JBEPXL010000870.1:0-1765 GCA_041641935.1 Desulfobacteraceae bacterium
TACCCTGGACTCGATGGTGGGATACAAGAATGCGCAGTACAGGGACTTCGGGAAAATCGCCGCCCGGATCGATGACGCGGCCAATTATCTCCCGGCCCGGCTGTCGGTTCCGGTGATCGCCCTGGCATCACAGTTCCTCGGCGGAAACGGGAAACGGGCGTTTCGAACGGCTCTGGCAGAAGGCCGGAACCACGCCAGCCCCAACGCGGGCTTTCCCGAGGCGGCCTTTGCCGGAGCGCTGGGGGTAAAGCTCGGCGGGCCGAATGTTTATCACGGGGAAGTGGTTCCGAAGCCGTATATCGGGGAAAGGTTTGGAGCGGTGAAGCTGGTGGATATTGTCCGGGCGTGTGACCTGATGATTCTGTCGGCGTTTTTGTGGCTGGTGGTGGTGTGGGGGATTTCTTTATTTCTGTAACTCTTCCCCCAACTGCCCCAGATGTTTCAGCACGATCATTTTTTTCCTCTGGTTCAGCGCTCCCAACAGTAAATCAAGAAAACCGAACGCCGCATCATTCATCCGCTGATGGTGGATCATGATGCCGCTGTAGCCGTCTGAAAGGCTTGATTCCAGTTCTCCAAAGAAATTCTTCCATCCTTCGGCGGGATCGGCCTCCTTTCGGGTATGGAGATCCACCTGGACCGGAAAATCCGGAAGTCCTTCCGGGGGCGGAGACGCGCCCCGGCTGCGGGATACGGCGCGGCAGTCCATTTCCCGGAGCAGTTGCAGTGCTGTGTTCCCGATCCGGTTCCAGGGGGGCGTAAAGGCGGGACAGAACGCTTTCCCCATGATGGCGGACAACCGTTCTCTTCCCCGGTGCAGATCCCGCCTGATATCACCGGCGGACCGGGAAGGGCCGAATTCCTGTTTTTTCCCTGCCGGTTCATGGTTCTTGTGCCGCCAGCCGTGCTGATGCCAGCACCACAGTGAATCCGTCCGCTCCCCTTGCGGCGGATTCCGGAACTTTTCTGCCAGATGCGCCGCCTGATCGCGGATGATTTCCCACCGGGCCGGTGTCAGCCAGACCGGAACCACGGCAAGGGAGATCGGGGTCTGATGCCGGGCGAAGGTCTCCAGCAGCCGGGTGAAGTTTTTTCCGGGAACACCGATATCATCGGCCCGGAAATGAACCGTCACCATTCCGGAAACGTTTTTCTGTCCGGTATCCAGTACCCGTTCCAGCCGGTCCTGCAGGTCCGGCGGCGGATCAATCCATATGGCGGAAGGTTTTGCGTCCATCGATTCTCTGTTCAGGGAGCCTGTTTCCCTGGTATTCTCCGCACCGTTCAGATCGAGCCGGGGCACGGGGCGTTCCTTCCGTCGCAGCCGTTCCGTCATCAGCCCGGCCAGACGCGCCGGTTCCAGGTCTGTGTCATCCAGGATTTTCATACCGCCAAAGGGGGCGAGACGTTCGGCCCGGAGGCGCTGTTCCCGGTTCTGTGCAAAGGGCCAGACCAGGGCCGGAACGCGGGCGGCCATGAGGTTCATGGAGGTGTTGTATCCGGCCATGCTCAGGGAGAGATCGGCGGCGGCAAGCCAGGCGGGGAAATCGGGGGTAAAGCGTTCGATGGTGATCCGTTCTTCGGAACCGGCCTTCTCTTTCAACCGCTTCACCGTCTCTTCCTCCATGAGGGGACCGGTAAAGATCCGCAGCCGGTTCCGCCGTTCCAGAAGCAGGAATGCCGCGATGGTGGCTTCCAGAAGACGCGCTCCCACTCTCCCGCCGCCGACGCTGGCGACGATCAGCTGTTCCTCCGCTCCGATGCC
>JBEPXL010000871.1:0-1758 GCA_041641935.1 Desulfobacteraceae bacterium
CTATCGGGAATATGATTTCTGGCGACGGCCTTGCCGTTGTCGATCTTGATAAAAAAACCGGATTTCATTAAAACCCCCCGCCCATGGTCGTCACAGCATGAATTATGGTCTGCTTCAAAGTGGCCGGCATCCAGAAACAGAGCACCAGAGAGGTCAACAACAGCGCATATTGAGGCCAGACCATGGCGCTGCGCTCTTCAATGGATTTGCCGGAGGCGCTGCTGCTGAAGGCGATCTTCATCGCATGATTGCTGAACCCGCCGAAAATGACGCAGAGGCTGAGTATAAATATTGACACGCCCAGATAATGGCCGGCCCGAAAGGCGGCCATAATGATAAACAGCTCTCCGATAAAAATCCCGAACGGCGGGAACCCGGAAATGCCGGCAAACCCGGCGAAAAAGGCCACAAAAGTTCGGGGCATCCGCTTGGCCAGTTTTCCGGTGGAGTCGATCATCCGACTGCCGTATCCCAGGAGTATATTTCCGGAGGTTAAAAACAGAGATGATTTGATCAGGCTGTGGTGAATCAGGCAGATCACCGCGCCGTATACTCCCATACCGCCGATGCCGGTACCGAAGGCGATAATCCCCATGTTCTCGATGCTCGAATAGGCCAGCAGCCGTTTGTATTCGGTCTGTTTGACGATGAAAGTGGCCGCGGCCAGAATGGACGCCAACCCGAAGACGATCAATATGGCGCCCGAAAAATCCCCCAGTCCCGCCGCATGCATGATCTTGTTGGTCTTGAAAATACCCAGGTAGGCGCAGTTGAGCAGGACCCCGGACAAAAGGGCCGAGGCAGGGCTGGGCGCTTCGCTGTGGGCATCGGGCAGCCAGGTGTGCATGGGGGCCAAGCCCATTTTGGTACCGTATCCCACCAGAATGAATACAAAGGCGGTCTTCAGCCACAGCGGGTCCAATCTACGTGCCGAGTCCGCCAGTGCGGAAAACGACATCGGCACATCCACCCCGCCGATATCCATGGAAAGCGCGATCAGCACCGATCCCAGCAGGGCCAGGGCGATGCCCACGGAACAGATCAGAACATATTTCCAGGTGGCCTCGATGGATGCGGCGGAACGATGGGTATAGATCAAGGGAGCGCTGGCCAGGGTGGTGGCTTCGATGGCGATCCACATCACCATAATGTGATCGGATAAGGTCACCATGGTCATGGTGGATAAAAACAGCAGCATCGACCCGATGAATATATTCTCTCCCCGAACCCCGGCGCGCTTCAAATAGGCGGTGCTGTAAATCGAAATCAGAAAAAAGAGCAGGGAAATCACCATCAGGGACAGCAGCCCTTCCGGGGTGACCGCGAAATAATCGGGCAGAATGGCGACAGGCCGGTAGATCCACAACAACACCGAAGAAAGCAAATGCACCGCGCCGGTCAGAACCAGAAGGGGGCGGCCGGACGGCCGGGGCAGGAAAAAGGCGATAATACCGGTGACCAGAGGGGCCAGAAAAATAAATTCAACCATGCTGCATTCCCCTATTCCTTGAGAGTTCTGAGCAGTGCCGTGTCCACATCATCGAAGGTCTGCTTGATGTTTTGCAGAATGACCGCCATGATCATCACCCCGGCCAGCACATCCAGCAGAATACCGAATTCCACAATGTGGTGGGCACGGACCGAAAAACTGGTTCCCACCAGGTAGATTCCGTTTTCCATCATGATATAGCCGAGAACCATGGCGATGGCGTTTCGTCGGGCCATCAGCAGAAACATACCCGCCACCAGCAAAGAAAT
>JBEPXL010000872.1:0-1756 GCA_041641935.1 Desulfobacteraceae bacterium
AGGCACTGAGGGCAACGTTTCCCCGTCTGCTGACCGGAAAGTCCTTTATTGAAAACGCCCTGCAGCAGATAGAGACATTTCTGCAGTTCGGCGTGCTGCTGGTCCGGATCGACCATTTCAGTGATCTGGAATCACGGCTGGGAGAAGCGTATGCCACCGACCTGCTGGTAGATACCGCCCGGGCCGTCGATGCCGTCTGCCGCGATGAAAAGGGAATGTGGGGGCTGATCGAACGGGATCTCTTCGGCTGCTTTTTTCCGGAACAGGACGAATCCTTCTGTCTGCATCTGGCCGATGAAATACGGGACGTGCTGGCCGGCTTGCGAAAAGAAACCCTGACCGTGGGCGCCACGGAATATCCCCTGATTCAGTTCAGCAGACGCCAGACCGTCAACAATGCCCGAAAAGCACTGGATCATGCCGCCTTTTTCAGTCCGTCGGGATCGGCGGCCTTCAATGCGGTCAGTCTCAACATCAGCGGTGACAAACGGTACCAGCAGGGGGATGTCAACGGCGCCATTCAGGATTTTCAGACGGCGCTGATTCTGGATCCGTCCAGTTTCAATGTCCGCAACAGCCTGGGCGTCTGTTACGCCACCCTGGGGGCGACGGCACTGGCGCTGGAGGAATTTCAGGTGGCCTCACGCCTGGAACCCGATGAAATCATGCCGGTGTATAACATGGGACTGACCCATATGACCGCCGGAGATCAGGACCAGGCTCTGGCACATTTCTGCCGGGCCTTCGAAATGGATGAAACATTCCATGATGCAGCGTTTCAGGCCGGGCGTCTCTGTCTGGAAATGAAGAACCCGGCGGCAGCCCGGGGCTGGTTTGAAACGGCAGCCCGGCTGAAACCGTCTTCCGGGGCGGCATACCGGTTTCTGGGAGAGGCATACGCGACACTGGACCGGATGGACGATGCGGCCCGGGCCTACCGCCAGGCGGTAAAGCTGAATCCCGATGACGCCGCAGCCATTTCGGCTCTGGGATGCGTGTATGACCTGCAGGGGGAAAACCCGGAAATTGCCATCCTTTTCTGCCGCCACAGTGTGGAGATTTCGCCGGAAAACGGTCTCTACCGCCAGCGGCTTGGCCGGCTGTACATGAAACACAGCCGGATCGACGAAGCCATTGCCCAGTTTGAGAAGGCAACAGAACGGGGATGCGATTCACGCCATTACATTGAACAGCTTCAGCTTTCCCACGCCCCGGCGTGGCACAGGGTATCCTGATGATGCGGGAAATAATTCTGGACATACTGTCGGAAAGTCTTTCGGTAAAGGAACAATTCATCAGGGATCATCTGGACCGGATCATCGCCGGTGCGGAGAAACTGTCAGAGTGTCTGGCGGCGGGACACAAGATTCTGCTGTTCGGAAACGGCGGCAGCGCGGCAGATGCCCAGCATATCGCGGCCGAATTTGTGAACCGGTTCCGGATCGAGCGCCCCCCGCTGGCGGCCCTTGCTCTGACCACCGACACATCGATCCTGACGAGTATCGGAAACGACTACCATTTTGATGAGGTATTTGCCAAGCAGGTGCGGGCACTGGGGCGGAAAGATGATATCGCTTTGGGGATCAGCACCAGCGGGAATTCCCCCAATGTGGTACAGGCGCTGAAGGCCGCCCGGGAGATGGAACTGATTACCATCGGTCTGACCGGCCGGGGCGGCGGGGAGATGGCCGGGCTCTGTGACATGCTGTTCGCGGTGGAATCAAAGACCACGGCACGGATTCAGGAGACGCATATT
>JBEPXL010000873.1:0-1756 GCA_041641935.1 Desulfobacteraceae bacterium
AAACAGTGACCGAAATATGGCCTGTATCGGTGAACTTGATGGCATTGTTGATCAGATTGATCAGAATCTGGCGCAGCCGCCGGGAATCCCCCCAGAGCATCTCCGGCACTTCCGGCAGAACCTCCCGTGTGAACCGGAGATGTTTTTCCGCCGCCTTCATGGCGAGCATGTGCATCACTTCCCGGACCACTTTCCGCACGGAAAACCGCAGATGTTCCAGCACCAGTTTTCCAGCCTCGATTTTCGAAAGGTCCAGCAGGTCGTTGATCAGAGAGAGCAGCAGCCGGGATGAGGCGTGGAGAATCTCCATGTATTCGTGCTGGTCCGGGTCCAGAGCCGTTTCCTGCAGAAGTGCTGCCACACCGGTAATGGCATTCAGCGGTGTGCGGAATTCATGGCTGACGTTGGCCAGAAAATCGCTTTTGAACTGATTGGCCTTTTCGGCAGCCGCCTTGGCCCGCCGGAGTTCCCGTTCGGCTTCCTTCCGTTCGGTAATGTCGCGCAGGGAGAGGAGCTGTGCCGGTTCTCCCTTCCATTCGGTGGCGACGGACCGCATTTCGGCGACCACAAACCTTCCGTCACCGCAGAGAATTTCGATCTCTGTCATCTCTTCCCCCACCAGCGGAAGGCCGAAGGGGGTTCCGATCAGATCATTTCCCACACCGCCCCAGAGGTGTACCGCAGCCGGATTGGCGAAGCGGACCACCCCGTCCCGGTCCAGCACAATGACGCCGTCGGCATTGTTGACTATGACATTCCGGAAACTGGCCTGGCTGTTTTTCAGCTTTTTCCGGCAGGCGGAAAGCGTCTTTTCCGTCTGCTTCCGTTCCAGCGCCCAGGCGAACAGGTCGGCCAGCAGCCGGAACTCCCGGATCACCGCCGGATGCCACTCCCGGTGCCGGGACATCCCGGCGGCGATGACACCGGTGAGGATCGTATGGCTGGTGACCGGTATCAGCAGCGCAGCCTCGATCCGGCGTCGCTGCCAGAAGGCTTTTTCTGCGGCGGCTTCCGCCGGCAGTTCCGCCGTACGGGAAAACAGGACCGGCTTCCACCGCCGCAGCTGCAGCAGGGTCCAGTCGAATACTTTAAAATCGACCGTTTCCGCCGGTTTTCCGTCCCTGTGCCAGAAGTGCGTGGATTCGACGGCGGTTCCGTCTGGTAAGCACCAGAGCCAGATTTCCCCCGCCTCGATCACCGGACCGAGTTCGGCCAGAAGAGCCGCAATGATCTCTTCCGGGGCTTCCGGCCTGCTCCGGAGCAGACGGATTGATCCCTCGTTCACAATCTCGGCCAGACGCGTCGGGATATCCCCGCCGGGAACAGGGGCGACCGGTACTGTTTTATGTTCCATCTCCTTCACGGGTTCATCATTCTGCACTGTCTGAATTGTTTCTCATCTCCGGCTCAGGGAGCGGTATCATCGGCGGCGGCAGCCTCCTGGAACCGGTCGAATTCCGTCTGGAGCGTCTCCAGAAGGGCCGGAATCGCCTCCCAGTCCGCTGCGGCCGCGGTCTTTTCCAGCCGCCTGGCCGTCTCGGCCAGCCGGTAGGCCGATATATTGGCGGACATTCCCTTGACTGCATGGGCTTCCGAGCGGAGCCGGGCGGTCTCCTGCTGTGCCAAGGCATCTTTCAGGTTGTCCAGATGGGTCGGCATCTGGGTGAGAAAAAAGGCGACCAGTTCCCGGCAGAGTTCCGCATTGTCGCCGATCCGGTTCATGAATTCTTTCCTGCCGAAAACTGCCTCATCGGGT
>JBEPXL010000874.1:0-1746 GCA_041641935.1 Desulfobacteraceae bacterium
CGGTCCCATAAACGACACTGCCGCTTCCTGCTCCGGGTCGATCCCTACCAGTGTCACACCCGCCGTATTGCGAGCGTTGCTGGCAACTGCATTGACCCGAACCCGCGCCGTCCATGCCGCGCCGTCCGGGAGAACGTCTTTCAGAACCGCATTCACCTGTTCCGGTGATTCCATCCGGTTGTCGATGACCGGATCACGCCGGTATCCCTCCGCATGGATCTGAATCTCACCGGTCAGCGTCGCAATGGCATTCCTCACCATGCCGGAGGCGACTCCGCGCATTAATGAACCGGCCACGATCATCGTCCATACGCCGATGACAATGGCCGTTAATATGACAGCGGTCCGGCGGGTGTTCCGCCAGATGTTCCGCCAGGCGATTTGAAGCAGCATGGTGTCACCACTACCTTTTAGACGAATGAATATTCAGCCCGGGCTCACACAAACGAAAGCGCCTCCACCGGTTTCAGCCGCCGTACCTTCAACGCCGGATAGAGCGCCGCAAGAAAGGTGATCACCAGCACCAGCCCCGGTCCGGTGAGTGCTGAAATCACCGACAGGCGCGGATACATCCGGCCGGAGATGCCGTACTGCTTCAGCATTTCACTGGCCCCGCCCACATCGATGCCGTAGGATTCGAAAAAGAGGGTCACCCCGCACCCCAGCAGTATGCCCAGCACGATGCCCACCATCGTCATGAACAGCGACTCGATCAGGAGCAGCTTCGTGAGCCGTCCCGGTGTCGTCCCCATGGCCATCATGACACCGAACTCCCGTGTCCGCTCGAAAATCGCCATGAGAAAGGTATTCAGGATACTGAAGGCCACCACCAGCACCAGCAGAAACCAGAAAATGAATCCGCCGATCAGATCCACCGTGATCGCCTGGCGCAGTCCCGGCATCAGTTCCTGCCAGCCGAGAACCGCCAGGGGCCGTACCGGCTCCTTTTCCGCCAGCGCAGCCTCCACCTTCCGCTCAATTTCCCCCACCTTCCCGAGGGATTGCGCCAGAACCACCACCCGGTGTACCGCATCCCGCATGAAGTAGACCTCCTGAAAGAAGGGGAGGGGAACATGAATGGCGGTCCGGTCAAAGGCATCCTGGCCGGAACTGTAGATTCCCTTCACCGTCACCACCGTCGCCGCGACGGAACCGTCCCGTCCCTGGCCCAGTACCGTGATTTCGTCTCCGATGCCGACATGGAGGTTACGGGCCAGAAGTTTTCCCACCAGTGCCTGATTGGTATCGCTGTCCGCCAGATATGCTCCCTCCCGGATCAGCTTTTCAAGAGTCGATGTCCGCGCCTCCCGTTCCGGATCGATCCCCACCACCAGCGCACCATAGGTCCGGTCTTCAGATGAGACCAGGGAAAAGGCACTGGTCCGGCAGGTCCAGGCCGCCACTTCCGGTATGCCCGACAGAATCTCGCCGATCTTCTCCGGATGCGGAACCACCTTCCGGATACTCTGGTTCTCCTGATAGCCTTCCGCCTGTACCTGCAGATGACCCGTCTGGACCATCACCGCCGCATTGATCATGGTTTCATAGCTTCCGAGCTGGAACGACAGCATAAAGACCAGCAGCATGCCCGCAAAGGCAATGGCTGATACCGTCAGCCCGGTCCGCCGGGGATTCCGCCAGACGTTCCGCCAGGCCATTTTCATGTCGATGGACATGATCTTCTATCTCCGGGGTGTCTTGAGGGACGAAACGGTAAAGAGCTGATCCGGAAGACTCTCCAGAAAT
>JBEPXL010000875.1:0-1744 GCA_041641935.1 Desulfobacteraceae bacterium
GTATGACCTGATCCTGGGCCGTGTCGACCGGTTGAGCCGGGTCTTCGGCTACATCTTCACCCTCATTTCCTTCATCTCCCTGATCTACGCCCTGAAGATCGACGACGATCTCCAGTACGTCTCCGGCATCTGCTACGCGGGAGGCGCGCTGGGGGTGACCTTTGCCGGCGACTTATTTACCCTTTACATCTTCTGGGAAGTGATGGCCGTGGCCTCCACCTTCCTGATTTTGGCCCGCCGGACCAGGGCCTCCCAGGGTGCGGCATTCCGTTACATACTCGTCCATATCCTGGGCGGGCTCTGCCTGTTGGCCGGCATCGTCCTCTATGTTCACCGCACGGGAACCATCGAATTCGGCCATATGACCCTGGCGGGGGCCGACACCTGGCTGATTTTCATCGGCATCGCCGTCAACGCGGCCATTCCGCCGCTCCATCCCTGGCTCCAGGATGCCTACCCGGAGGCGACGGTGGCGGGCGCCGTCTTTTTGAGCGCCTTCACCACCAAGAGCGCCGTCTATGTCATGGCCCGGACCTTCGCCGGAACCGAATTGCTCATCTGGCTGGGGGCGCTCATGACGGCGATCCCCATCTTCTATGCGGTGCTGGAAAACGACATCCGGCGGGTGCTCGCCTACAGCCTCATCAACCAGGTCGGGTTCATGATGTGCGGCATCGGCATCGGCACCGAGCTGGCCATCAACGGAACCGTCTCCCACGCCTTCTGCCATATTCTCTATAAGGCGCTGCTCTTCATGGCTGCCGGCTCGGTCCTTCACATGACCGGAAAGATCCGGTGTACCGACCTGGGCGGTCTCTACAAGACCATGCCCCTGACCTGTCTCTTCTGCATCGTCGGCGCGGCCTCCATCTCGGCTTTTCCCCTCTTCAGCGGGTTCGTGAGCAAATCGATGATCGTCAGCTCGGCGGCCCACAACCAACTGGCGGTGGTCTGGCTGATCCTCCAGTTCGCTTCGGCCGGCGTCTTCCATCACGCGGGCATCAAGGTCCCCTATTTCACCTTTTTCGGACACGATTCGGGCATTCGGGCCAAGGAACCGCCCCTCAACATGCTCATCGCCATGGGAATGGCCGCATTCCTGTGCGTCTTTCTGGGGGTATTCCCCCAGCCGCTCTACCACATTCTGCCCTATCCGGTTCATTACGTACCCTACACCGGTGCCCACGTGGTGGGTCAGCTCCAGCTGCTCATGTTCGGGGCACTGGCCTTTTGTCTGCTGATTCTGTCGGGCAATTATCCGGCGGAGATGCGGTCGATCAATCTCGATACCGACTGGTTCTACCGAAAGGGCGCGGGGGCCGCCTACCGCCTGCTGGAGACGGGGTTGAACCGGGTCAATGCGGCATCCGACGCCCTCTTTGCCCGGAAGTTGCCCGGACTGCTGGCATATATCGCCAAAGATGGTCCCGCCCTGCTGATCCTCTTATTTTCGGTGCCGTTTAAAGCGATGAGGGGAGAGGGCCGGGAGAATCTGGACCGGTACAAGCGTAAAATCTACGCCACCTTCGACACCTGTTCGGCGCCCATCGGCCTGGGCGCCGCCGCGGCCGCCCTGTTTCTGGTGCTGCTGGTCTGGGTAAACTGACGGAGGCCCTATTTTGCCCATTTTGCGTAAGGAGCGAACATGATCAGCCGGGATGAACTCAGACGGATCGTCATGCTGGGATATTTAAACGACGAGATGCTGGGAAAAATCGCCCCCGTCGTGGATGTCCTCAACTAC
>JBEPXL010000876.1:0-1740 GCA_041641935.1 Desulfobacteraceae bacterium
CACATTGCCGAGTACCTGTGCCGAAATAACGAATTTTCACCGGAAGCAGTCCGGATCATCCCCATATCCGGCATCCTGGAAACCGACGCGGACGGAAGACCGCCCGCCCATGAAGCGATTCTGCCGTTATTCCGGGAAACGCCGGATATTGCTTTCAATCTGGCCGGCGGAATGAATTTCCAGATCGCCGCCTGCCTGAAAACCATTCCCATGAACCAGAGCCTGTTTCTGTATCCGGAAGACAACGGGGTTCATGCAGTAAGGATCGAAGGGGAACGCATCTCCGGACACGACGTCTTTCCTCTGCCCGACCCGGTGGATGTACTGAAACTGCAGGGCGTTCCCCATACCATCTGCAAGGAGCAGCCCCATCCCTTTCTCGGACCCATTCTGAAAACCTGCGGTGTAGCGATTCCGCGCGGTGCGGAAAGGCATGTCCGGATCGGAAATGTACTCTTCGATCTGGTATGGAATACATCAAACAAGCTGAATTTTCTGAAAGTGATCCACTCCTCAAAAGAATCCGGAAAAAAATCCTCTCACTATCTTAAGGAAGCCCGGGATGTAATCGTTCTGGCCAGGAACCGGGAGGTGTTCGGTGAACTGTACGACCGCAATATTACGGTGCTGACCAATAACGGTGATCTGGCGGAAAGGCTCAGTGCAGAAGGCGGCGACAAGGTGAATGTGATTTGTCTTCACCACTCGATGGAAACAGTGACTCAGAGAAAAGCCCGAATGAACATCATGCGGCTGTTCGGCAGGTATGCGAAACCGCCCCAGACTTCCGCCGGAGACAGGATCACCGAAGAAACCGGGAATCCCGGCAGATCGGATGGCGCTGAACTCTATGTCCCCCTTGGAACGGAAATCATGCCGTCCCTTATTGCCCTGTGGAGCCATCGCCCTGCCAGTGTCTGCTTTCTGTACACACCGGACAATCCGAAAGTGGTGGCCTGCAGAGACAGCATTCTGACGGAAAAAAAGAACCTGCCCGTACAGTCCGTCTCTTTCTATCCCGTCAGTGTTACCGGAACTGAAATTCTGGATATGCCGAAGCCAGCCGCAGAAAAAGTTCAGGTCAATATCACCCCCGGTACAAAAGGACACACAGCGTTTCTGTCCCTGTGGGCCGGCGTCCACGGCGCAGGTATCTATTCCATCGAAACAGGTGAACAGCAGCTCAGGGAAATTCCCCGGGGGCAGCAAACACCGCTGGGCGCGCCTCCCTCGAATGCCTATCTCAAACTGACCGGCGTCAATGTGCTGTCCTACGGCGAAGGGAAAGGAAATCTGCTGCAAAACAGGGCGTGTATGGAAACCATCCTGAACACCGTCAGACAGATTGGAAAGGAAGATCCAACCCTGCTGGGCAAATTTCCGAATGAAGAAATCCGGCTGGAAGGACTGCAAATCAAACCGCAGAAAATAAAGGGTAAAAACAGGACGGTTCTGATAGAGCAGGCGGATTCGGATAAACCGGTTACCTGTGTGTTTGATGACGGTAACGAATGGTTCGAGCAACTGGTCGGTTTTGTTATGGCGGAGTGCGGTGCGGATGATGTGCAGATCCGGTTGCGGACACGATGGAGTCCCGAGACGGAAAAACGGCTGAAAGCCACCCACGGCATTGAACATCACATGACGGATATCGATGTAGTCGCCAGATTTCAGGCAAACTATTTCATCGTCTCTTGCAAGGCATCGCCCAAAAAAGAAGTTGGAAAAGTCACCGCCGAA
>JBEPXL010000877.1:0-1736 GCA_041641935.1 Desulfobacteraceae bacterium
GTATGCATGGCCTGGTGATGCCATCAGGAAGGAAAATCATGATATGCCCGAAATGCCAGTTCGAACAGCCGGACGGGCACACCGAATGTGTCCGGTGCGGTATTGTCTTCGAAAAATATAAACCCGTTTCCGAACCCGAAGAACCAGTGATCACAGCAGAACCGGCAGAGGATATTTCTCTCTGGACACGGCTCTTCACCTCCCCGCGCGGGGAAGGCTTCAGGGATTCCCCCTTTGTCAGTTTTCTGGGGACGTTCCTCTGCGTTGCCGCAGTGATTGTGGCACTGGTTTCCGGGCGCATTGAACTGCGGGGAACGGTGACGCGGTACGCGGAGAGCCCGGTCGGATTCCTGTTTCTCCTGCTGGTGTTGCTGGGGTTCGGCGGATTTCTGTTCTACCGGGGGCTGCAGCGCTGGCGGGAGCATGACTGGTAGCCGGTCTGCAGCCGCCGGAGGTGTCCGTCAGGCCGCTAAAACGTCAGCGCCAGGGACCACTTTTCCAGTTTTCCCATGTCACCGGGCGTGCAGTCGATCACCTGGATGGTCCATTCCCCCTGCATCTGCGGTGCGGAACGGATCAGGGCGGCCAGTCCGTCATGATTGGTGGAATCGTAGGTCCGACGGGCATTGACCTTGTTGCCGCCCTCCCCGAAGGGCATCAGCACCACCGTATGGCCGGAGGGGGCGACAAACACGATCTGGAGATCGCCGATATACGGGTGAGTGACGTCCACACAGACCTGAATCTCCCGGGCAACCCCTTCCTGGTCGATGGGAATGACACTGGTGATGCCGTTCCAGTCCGCGTCGGGGATGTTGAGCCCCGAAACCGCCTCGCTCTGGATGGTCCGCTCCGTGGGTTCATAATGGATGACCATCTTCCACCGGTTAAGCCGCCCGATATCATTCCGGGCCAGATCCTTCACGCACAGCGTCCACCGTCCCTGCATGGGCCGGCCTTTCAGTACCATGAGCCTTCCGCTGGTGTCATAGTGCGCCCGCAGGTCATCCTGTACATTCCAGTCCCGGTTGTGGAGCAGAATCGTTTCACCGGCGGGAGATTCCAGGGTCACCTCCAGATCGCCGAGATTGGGATGGGAAATGTCCACCATAACATACATGGACTGGATGCGCCCCGCCTTTTCCACCCGCATGGAACTGCGGAGCCCCCGGATTTCGTCATCGGGGATAAGCAGATCGGAGACGATCTCCCGGACCAGCACCGGCTGGTCGGCCACGGCAGATTCCCCCATTGCCCCGGCCGGTCCGGTCCTGAACCGGATGCGCTTTCCCGGTTCCCCGATATCGATCAGGTTGAACCCGGTTTCGGTTCCGTCCCATGCCCCGGAACCGGGCCGGGTATCGAAGGCGACCGCGACGCCACCGGTTTTACCGAAGAGTTCTCCGGTATCCTCCGGATGCTGATCCGCGCCCCGGCAGGCCGGATGGCCGCTGGCCCGCAGCAGCACACAGGGGGGATGCCCATCCGTTCTGCCTGCGTTCATGGTATCGCAGTGGTAGACCGCCAGTCCTTCAGAGGGAAGAAAGCGGTCCAGACCGATCCGGGAGCGGTTTTCCACCAGAAAATATTCATTGGGCGTATGGGTTTCAAACCGGTAGAGTGTTCCATAGTCGCCGTGTTCCGCCTGAAAAACACCCGGCTGGTTCAGCAGTACCTCCCGCTTTCCCCACCGTGCCAGATCCCGCAGAAAGGCGCAGACAGGGGCCGGGGTCCGG
>JBEPXL010000878.1:0-1733 GCA_041641935.1 Desulfobacteraceae bacterium
CAGATCCCGCTGGAGTTTGTAGTTGGTGTTGTGGGATACGTAAGAGATCCGGCACCGGTCCACGATAGGCGCTTCTTCTTTTTCCGCCAGAAAGCGGTTGAATTCCGAGTTGTTGCTGGTGGCGATGATCAGGGTGTCGATGGGCCACTTGTAGCCGTCGATTTCGATGTTCCGGTTCTGGATGACCCCCAGATAGACCTGGACCAGGTCTTTTTTGTTTTTGTAAATTTCGTCGCTGAAGTGGATACCGCCGCCGGCGACCCGGGCCAGCGCCCCCCGCCGCAGGTCAAACCGGTAGGGATTGTTGGTGTCTGTGATATGCAGCAGCCGCTGGATCGATTCCTCTCCCAGAAGGTCCACGGCAGATGAGGTAATCTTGTCTTTTGCCGGGTATTTTCCGGTGAGGGTTCCCAGGCTTTCGACCAGCGGGACCGGGAGCACCTCGACAAAGTCCATCATCTTTTCCATGTCGCAGTCGCAATGGACCTTGATATCATTCCAGATATAGCCGCTGCAGGCCCCCAGCGGGCGGTAGTCTTCGTACAGGGTTTCGATCTGCTGATCGCTGAAACCGATTTCCCGTGCCAGAAATTCCCGGTTCTCGTCGGGCAGTTCAAAGAGGTTCATTGCCAGAATCATCGGATCTTCATAGGTCTGGGATTCGATGGTTTTGATTTTGCCGTAGGTATCGAGCTGGTCAATGTGTTTGAACCGGAAGGTATATTTCCGGTTTTCCGGCCGGGACAGAAAGGTCCGGTACTGGCTGCAGAGGAATTCCACAAAAAAGGTCTTTCCGTTTCCCGGTTCACCGACGAGTACATAGGCCATTTCCTTGGACGAGCCGCCCTCGGCCGCGTCCTTGACATAGGAGACAAAACTGTTGATTTCGTCATACATGCCGATGACATGCTTTTTGCCGGTACGGAATATGCTGAAGTCGTAGGTCGTCTTGCCGTTGACCACGACTTTCTGGATATCGCTTTCGAGAATCATGCGGGCGACGCCCTGAAAGGCGTTTTCAAACCGCCGCTTTCCTTCCTTCAGCGCGTGTACATGCTGGTAAAAAGTGCCATTGCCTGTTTCAGCCATTCTCTATTACCTCCCATAGCGGATTCACACCGGGAGTTGACGTGTTCTCCCGGGTTTGAAGTCGGACAGCAACCGTCTGCAGGGAATGCATCCGGGTGCAGAATTGAGCGCGAGACGTGTCGGAACTGGTGCAGGGATTGCGTAAAAATCGGCATTGTCCGTCGATATTACAGACGATTTTTACTATACCCATTATAAGGTTTGGAATTACAATTGCAAGCAGGAAAGTCTTCCCGCAGGTTCGCTGTATGGATCATATGATACGCTAAAACGGGATGAAATTCAAGAGGATGCTCCCTTCGGCGGGTCCGGGTCTGCCCGCCGTACCTCCCTTCACGCAGGTGACAGGACAATGGCGGACCGGGTCGGCAGATACAGGCTCAGCAGATGCGTATTGCCGGACTGGTCCCATCCGGCGGGAAACGTCCGGTACAGATGGTCCGGTGTCAGCCGCCCGTGACCGCCGTATGCCGCAGCGTCACTGTCCAGGGCCAGCCGGTAGGAACCGGGCGGGCACTGGCACTGGTAGTCCCGGTAGGAGTTGCCGGGATGGAAGTTGAAGGCGAAGAGCAGTCCGCCGCGTTCGAAGATGAGGATGTTGTCGTCATTGTGTTCATGGAGCAGCGGAATATGGTGGTGTTGCA
>JBEPXL010000879.1:0-1732 GCA_041641935.1 Desulfobacteraceae bacterium
ACAGCGGACCGCTGAACTGACCCGTGCCAATGCCCGACTCGAACAGGAAGTGCAGGACCGGAAAGAAGCCCAGACGCAACTCCGGCGGCAGAGCGAGGAGCTGGCCCGCTCCAATGCCGATCTGGAACAGTTCGCCTACATCGCCTCCCACGATCTGCAGGAGCCGCTTCGTAAAATCCGGGCGTTCGGAGACCGTCTGGCCGGAAAATACCATGACCGTCTGGATGACCGGGGGCTGGACTACCTGGAACGGATGCAGTCGGCAGCGGGCCGGATGCAGGCCATGATCAATGAGCTGCTGACCCTCTCCCGGGTTTCGACCCAGGCGCTGCCCTTTGAACGGACAGACCTCCGGGAACTGGTCCGGGAAGCGACCGCCGATCTGGAAATCCGGCTGGAACAGACCAGCGGAACCATTGCCATCGATCCGCTTCCGGCAGCGGATGTGGATCCGGTTCAGATCCGCCAGGTTTTTGCCAACCTGATCGGCAACGCCCTCAAGTTCCACAGGGAGGGAATTCCGCCGGTCGTAAAGGTATACACCGATCCCGAAACGGAACCATCGGAAGAGATATGCCGGATCTGCATTTCAGACAACGGCATCGGGTTCGAGGAAAAGTATCTCGACAGAATCTTCAACCCCTTTGTACGGCTGCACGGCCGGAGCGAATTCGAAGGAAGCGGCATCGGGCTTGCCATCTGCCGGAAGATCATCGAACGCCACGGCGGCGGCATTACGGCCCGGAGCCGCCCCGGTGAAGGTACGGTTTTCCTGTTGACACTGCCCCGGTCCCACAGGAAAGGAGAACAAGGCGAACATGGCTGACATCACAAAACCGATAAAGCCGATCACTATTCTGATGGCGGAGGACGACCCCGATGACCGGTTCATGGCACAGGATGCCTTTGAAGAGAGTCGTCTGGTCAACGCCATCTATTTTGTGGAAGACGGGGTCGAGCTGATGAACTACCTGCACCGGCGGGGGGCCTATAGTGATCCGGCCCTGTCGCCCCGTCCGGGGGTGATTCTGCTCGACCTGAACATGCCCCGGAAAGACGGCCGGGAAGCACTGCAGGAGATCAAGGCGGATCCGGATCTGCGGCGCATTCCCATCATTATCATGACCACCTCCAAGGCGGAGGAGGATATTCTCCGCTCCTATGATCTGGGCGCCAATTCTTTCATTTCCAAACCCGTCACCTTTGAAGGGCTGCTGACGGTGATCCGGAATATCGGCCAGTACTGGTTTGAAATCGTGGAACTGCCGCCTTCCTGATGATTCCGATTTGATGTAGGGAGAAACCATGTTTTACCAGAAGCTCATTCGCATCCTTCTGATCGAGGATGACGAAGATGATTACTTCCTGACCCAGGATCTGCTGTCAGAAATTCAGGATGTCGAGTTCGTCATTGACTGGGTGAACAGCTATGAGGAAGGAATCACCGCCATGTGCAGCGGGGTTCACGACATCTGCCTGCTCGATTTCCGGCTGGGGGGCCGCAGCGGTCTGAATCTTCTCCGGGAGACGACCCGGCAGAGATGCGACATGCCGGTCATTGTGCTGACCGGCCAGGATGACCGGATGACCGATCTGGAATCCATGAAAGCGGGGGCGGCCGATTATCTGGTGAAAGACCGGCTGGACGGCCAGACCCTGGAGCGGTCCATCCGGTATACCCTGGAACATCACCGGCTGGAGAAAGCCCTCCGGTTGAGTGAACAGCGCACCC
>JBEPXL010000880.1:0-1724 GCA_041641935.1 Desulfobacteraceae bacterium
CTGGCCGGGAAAATCCAGGGATGCCTCAAAGCTCATGGTGCCGCCGTCGGCCTTCAGCACATGGATGGGAATCCGGAGCCCTTTCTGTTCCAGGGATTTCTGTACCGCCTGAAAAAATTTTTTGTGCAGCTGATGGGTGGCGGTGTTGAGAAAGGTCGTGGCGATCCGGCGGGGAAAGTTGAGATTACCCGAAATCCGGTGTCCCATGAAGATCTTGCCGAAACAGTCGAATTCCTCCTGGAGCAGATCCCGCATGTCGATTTCATGGCCGGGATTCCGGATGGAAAACTTGCCGACCACCCCGATATTGCGTACACCGGCTGCCTTCAGCTTTTCCCCGATGGCCAGAATCTCGTCCCGGTCGATGGGAGTGACCTCGCGCCCCCGGTGGTCAATGGAGCCGGAAACACAGTAGTAGTGTTCGTTGGTGCGGAAAAGTTCCGGGTCAATCCCCGGACCGGCAGAGACGATCATCCCGACAGCGGTTTTTCTGCGCTGGACAATGGCATTGGTGGTGAGGGTCGTGCTGAGCACCGCCCGGCTGATTCCGGACGGATCAATCCCTTCCACAATGGTTTCAAGCCCCTTCAGAACCGACGTGAACAGATCTTCCGGATCGGTGGGCACTTTGCATTCTCTGATGAGCCCTTCTTCCCGGCTCAGCAGTACAACGTCCGTATGGGTACCGCCGACATCAAGTCCTATGATCATGGCATCTTCCTGGCGTGTAAGCGTTGAGAGTGCGTTCTGATGAAACGGATCCGGTGATTCGCGGAAGAGTCTGCGAAGCCACCTGCTGAAAAACTCCTTTGTCCCACCGGTCCAGTTCACCCCTTCTGCCGTTTCTCCTGGCACAGCCGCGCCGGCCTGCTACTGCCGTTTGATTCTGTCAGATGTCTGTCTCTTTTACATTTTTTTAACGGAAAAGCAGGACGATGTCAATGTCGATCCCGTCACCGCACCGGGATAACGGTGTGGAATTTTTTTTGTTTGCCTTCTCCGTATGCCGGAGTATAGTAGGGCCTTTTTACCGTTCGACATCAGATTGACGCGATTTTCGTGCAGGAGGAAATGGATTATGAAACTTGGTATCATCGGTCTTTCCGGCGCCGGAAAAACCACGGTGTTTGATGCATTGACCCGGACCGTTTCGGAGATGGGCAACCGGGGGGAAGACCGGATCGGCATGGTGAGTGTGCCCGACGAGCGGGTAGACATATTGAGCGACATGTACAATCCCCGGAAGACCATCTATGCCCAGGTCGAATATTTTCTGCCGGGCAAGGGGAGCGACGACAGAAAAAAGGAACAGAACATCTGGACCCCGGTGCGGGACTGCGACGCCCTGATCCATGTGGTCCGGAACTTTGATGTCTACGGCATGGAGGCCCCCACGCCCCGGGACGACGTCATCGCGCTGGACCAGGAGCTGGTGCTGGCCGACCTGGTGGTGGTGGAAAAACGGATGGAACGGCTGGAACTGGACCGGAAACGGGGCAAGGCGAGCGACCCGGAGGAACTCTCCCTGCTGGAGCAGTGCCGCCAGCGCCTGGAGGCGGAAGTTCCCCTGCGCCATCACCCGGAGCTGGCATCCGCGCCCCAGTTGCGGGGCTTTGCCTTTGTCTCGGCAAAACCGATGCTGCTCCTGTTCAACAATGCCGATGAGGACGATGCCGTTCCGGATGTGGGCGACCTCTGCGAAACCGAATCCTGCATGATCATCC
>JBEPXL010000881.1:0-1724 GCA_041641935.1 Desulfobacteraceae bacterium
AGTCAGGGGAGGTGAATGTGCATCCGGCGGAGAATTTTTCTGCTGCTGTGCCTTCACAGGCCGGAGAGAAATCATCATAATCCGGAGTTTGCTTGCGATTGAAGTTCCGAAATGGTATGAACGGACCTGTTCACCGGAAACCACGGATATGACAATGTCCTGATCTGCCGGTTTTTCCCCTTGTGCAGCAGACGATTGACTGGATATGGATATGGTTCAGTTCAAAAAAATCGGATGGGGGTTCGGGCGGTGCAATCTCAAATGCCGCCACTGCTACAATGCATCGGATGGAACCCGTGCCCCGGCCTGGCCGCTGGAACAGCTTCAGGCCATCGCCGACCGCCTCATCAACACGTTCCGGATTCAGGATATCAATTACGGAACGGGAGAGTTCTGCCTCAATCCCAACGCCCTTCCCCTTGCCCGCTATATTCACCACCAGTATCCCCGCATACATCAGGCTGTCACCAGTAACGGATTCAGCGTCCTGCAGCTTTCGGATGCGAACCTCCGCATCTTCCATGACATTGACATCTCGATCGATTTTCCCGATGAAAAACGCCACAACGGGTTCCGGAAGACACCGGAGGCCTGGACCTGGGCCCGGGAGGGACTGCAGAAACTGGCAACGCTGCATCTGCCCCGCTCCATTGTCAGTTGTATTTCCAGTCTGACAACCAACCGGGATATCGAAGACTTTCTGAAACTTGCCGGTGAAACCGGTGCAAACTGGCGGCTGAACTGGTTTCGCCATACGGGAAGAGGGACCGCCTCCCTCCGGATTTCTCCCCGGCGGGCCTGGGAAATCATCGAAATCCTGTCGGAACAGGCCCGGATGATCTGTCTCGATTCCGTATTCGCCGCCCCTCTCGGTATTCCGTCATGCCCATGCCCGGAAGGAAAAGAATCATTCCGGATTCACGAAGATATGTCTCTCACCCCCTCTCCCTTTCTCAAAGGAACGGAATGGGCCATCGGCAGAATCCGCAATGACGGCGCTGTTGAACTGAATGGCTCACTGGAAGCCATCCGGCGCCGCCGGCCCCCGCTCTGCCGGACGTGCCGGTTCCATGCCGCCTGCGGGGGCGGCTGTATTTCCAGAAGCATTCTCCATTCCGGAGGGCTGGATCAGCCCGACGATTTCTGTCCGGTACTGTCGGGTCTTGACCTGAAGCGGATCGAACGGATTTCCCCTGTCTTCCGGAAAGATGCCGATCTGGTTCATGACGGTTATCTGTGTACCACCATCGTAACCCCCCTTTGACTGCGGACCGCTGCCATGCTGAACACAGACAATACACCGGTCATACTGGTTGCCAGAGGGTGTCTCGCCCCCTACTTTCTCAACTGGTGGAAGGCCCGTACCCGTTCACTCTATCTGGTCAACTATTCCCGCTGGCGGCGGTTCGAGTTCGGGGACACGGCAGACCCGGCGTGGATCGGCCCTCCGCCCCCGGCCGGTCCGGTGATCCTGTTCGACCGGAACACCACCACCGGCCAGACCATCCGCCATCTCCGGGACTGGCTCACCCGGCGGAAATACCGGGTGACGACGCTGGGGCACATGGATCAGAGGATGGGAAGGTTCGGTCTTCAGTTTCTCGACTATATCTGGGATGATGACCATCAGTTCAGTCCGCTGGGACTGGGCTGTTCCGACATACAGAACGTCCGCATCACGGCACGGAGGGAGTACCGGACCGCCACCGGCGGAACCTATACCT
>JBEPXL010000882.1:0-1710 GCA_041641935.1 Desulfobacteraceae bacterium
ACCATCGAATTTTTCGAAAACAAGGGAAAGGAAAAACTGAAGCAGGACTACCATGACCGGGTCTGGTATTCGGATTATCTGGATTTTGTCAAAGAGAACGACATCTTCGCCACCCTGCTCACGCCGTCGGCCTACAGTGATGATCCCGATGCCCGGTGGGACACCTTCCGGCTCTGCGACTACAATGAAATTCTCGGCTTTTACGGCCTGGCCTACTGGTATACCTGGCAGGTGACGATTCTGGGGCTCGGCCCCATCTGGATGAGCCCCAATGAAGCGGTCAAGAAACGAACCGCGCAGCTTCTGGAAGAGGGCGGAATATTTGCCTTCGGGCTTTCGGAAAAGGCTCACGGCGCGGATCTCTACTCGTCAGAGATGACCCTGACCCCGCTCACCGAGGGCCGCTATGTGGCCGACGGCGGAAAATACTACATCGGCAACGCCAATGAGGCGGCACTGGTGTCCACATTCGGAAAGAACTCCGAAACCGACGAGTATGTCTTCTTTGTGGCCGATCCGAAACACGAGAATTATGAACTGGTCAAGAACGTGGTGGACTGGCAGAGCTTCGTGGCGGAGTATGCCCTCCACTCCTGCCCCGTCACCGATGAGGACATCCTCTCCACCGGCCGGGACGCCTGGGACGCAGCCCTCAACACGGTCAATGTCGGAAAGTACAACCTCGGCTGGGCCTCCATCGGCATCTGTACCCATGCCTTGTACGAAGCCATCACCCACGCGGCCCACCGCAACCTCTACGGGAAATATGTGACGGATTTTCCCCACATTCAGCAGCTGTTCACCGACGCCTACGCCCGGCTGACCGCCATGAAACTCTTCGCCCTCCGTGCCGCCGACTACATGCGCTCCGGTTCTCCTGAAGACCGGCGCTATCTCCTGTACAATCCCATCGTCAAGATGAAGGTGACGACCCAGGGGGAAGAGGTGATCAACCTGCTCTGGGACGTGATCGCGGCCCGGGGATTTGAAAAGGATGTCTATTTTGAAAACGCCGCCCAGGACATCCGCGCCCTGCCCAAGCTGGAAGGGACGGTGCATGTCAACATGGCCCTGATTGTCAAGTTCATGGCAAACTACTTTTTCAATCCCGGCCAGTTTCCGGAGATTCCGAAGCAAAACGAGCCGGGCAATGATGATTTCCTCTTCAACCAGGGTCCAACCAAAGGGCTGGGGAAAATCCGGTTTCATGATTACAATATCGCCTACAGCAGTGTGGACCTGCCCAACGTCAACATCTTCAAGGAACAGATCGGGGTTCTCAAGGAATTCCTGATGACCGCCACACCCAGCGAGACCCAGGCGAAGGATATTGATTTTCTCCTGAGCCTGGGGGAACTCTTCACCCTTGTGGCCTACGGGCAGTTGATCATCGAAAAGGCGCATATGGAAAAGCTCGGGGATGACCTTCTGGAGCAGATTTTTGATTTCATGGTCCGGGACTTCTCCAAATTCGCCCTGCAGGTCTATTCCAAACCCGGCAGCACGGAACAGCAGATGGACCTCTGCATGAAAATGGTGAAAAAACCGGTGCTGGATACCGAACGGTTTCAGAATATCTGGCAGCAGCAGGTCTATGTGCTGAAAGACGCATATGAAATGAATCCCTGATTCATACCCCGCAGGGGCAGACCTCTGTGCGTCTGCCCTTTTTTCCGGCCCTGCCGGGGGGGGGGATGCAGAGAGAAGAAT
>JBEPXL010000883.1:0-1710 GCA_041641935.1 Desulfobacteraceae bacterium
TTCCGCCTTGCCCGCGGGGAACTGTCGGCCCGGCTCCAGAATGGCCAGCTGGAAGCCGGAGGAATGGCATGGGCCGGAGAGACACGGCTCGATGTCCGGTGGCAGGGAGATTACCGGACCCCCTCCGGCACGCTCAATGTGGTGGAAGTGCGAAGCAGCCTCAATACAGCCCGGTTTCCCGATTTTGGCATGTCACCGCCGTCGTTCCTCCGTGGAGACGCCGATATCATGGCGGAGTTCCGGATTGCACCGGAGAAGACCGGTCTTGTGCTGCACGCCGGCCTGGACGGGATGGCCCTGCAGCTGACATCCATCGGATGGCAGAAACCGGCGGGGGAACCGGCTTCCCTCACCGCCCGCGCCACCATCGGAAACAAACAGATTTCCGTCTCTGAAATCGAACTGGAAGGGAAGGATGTGACCATATCCGGTTCCGGAACAATCGATCTGGACCGCCCCCGCACGGTTTTCTTTTCCTTTGATCCGGTGCAGATCGACGAACACCGGCTGGCGCTGCAGGTGAACCATGCAGGGGAGCGCTACACCATATCGGTCCGGGGGGAACAGATGAATGCCGTGCCGCTGCTGGAACTGGACACAGACGGTTCCGAACCGTCAGGCCCTTCTCCGTCTCCGGCAGGTCCATCCCCCGGAGAATCCGCTGCCGAAACGGAGGACGGCTTTACGGGAACGGTAATGGCCGATCTGGATACCATTCTTCTGCGCAACGGCATTTCCCTGATTGATGTAACCGCCGAAAGTCAGTGGCAGAACGGACAGATCCAGAATCTTGCCATGACGGGCAGTGTCAACGCCGAAGGCCGTTTCAAGTTGAATATTTCAACCTACCCGCGGCGAAGCCATATTTCACTCCATTCAACCGACGGCGGAACACTGCTGTCCGGTTTCCTGAAAAATACACACCTGAAAGGGGGAACCCTCAACCTCAATGCCTTTTTCACCGGTGAACTGCCGACGGATCAGCCGGTTACGGGCCGCCTTCTGATCGAGGACTTCACCATCATGAATGCACCGGAACTGGTGCAGATCCTTTCAATGGCCTCCTTTATCGGCCTGCTGCAGCAGATCCGGAGCGGCGGCATCGATTTCAGCAGACTGGAAGTCGATTATACCTATGATGATGCTGTACTGCACCTCAAAAACGGTCGCATGGAAGGATGGTCCCTCGGAATGACCACCGAAGGGAGCATTCATCTGGACAGAAAACGGCTGAACCTGGAAGGCATGGTCATTCCGTTCAACCTGGTCAACAAGGCGATCACCGCCATTCCCGTCGTGGGGAAGTTTCTTGTGGGCGATGGAATCATCGCGACCCGCTACACGATCACCGGCCCTTTCGACGATACGGACGTGGATATTCACCCTCTGTCCACCCTTCCTATCGGTTTCCTCCGGAAAATTTTCCGTCAACTGAAACCCGATGACGATGATCCATCGGAACCGCAGGAATGATTTCCCGCCGGCAGTTCCGGAATACTTTCGTGGGACAATCTGACCCGTCCGCCCATTCCCGTCCGGCCATTTCTGCCGATTGCCTTTGATCATTTGCCGGTTTCAGTACCGGAACAAGGCATCAGAATCCGAGAGCGGGCCTACAATTTTTGTAGTTGCCTGTTGTTCAGTACTCCTTATATTGCTACAAATATTGTAGTTCTTCTGTTTTTTTCATGCAAATCCATCTGTTGAATC
>JBEPXL010000884.1:0-1705 GCA_041641935.1 Desulfobacteraceae bacterium
AACACTTCCGGCAGGCATCGAGCAGTTCATCGGCGCCGCTGATGTTGAGGAAGGTTTCCTGCTGACCGGCAAAACTCGCCTCGGGCAGATCTTCGGCGGTGGCACTGCTCCGGACCGCCACATCCAGTTCCTCGGCACCGTTTCGGTCGCAGAGTTCCCGGTAGGCGCTGCGGATGGCGCCGGACAGTTCTTCCGGGAAATCGGATTTGGTAAACAGCCGCCGGATCGCCTTTCCCACACCGGCAAGCTGCTTTTTGCCGCTGTGGAGCTGATCCAGCAGATCCCGGATATCCGCTTCGATTTCATTGGCCCGGATAAAGGTGCGGTATGCTTCGGCCGTCGTGGCGAAACCACCGGGAATCCGTACCCCCCGCGCCTTCAGGCTGCCGATCATTTCGCCCAGCGAGGCATTCTTTCCGCCGACCTCGGATGTATTCTCCGCATTCAGATCTTCCAGCCAGCGGACATGGGGATTGTCTTTTTCCATTACCTTTCATCTCCCTTGCATGGATGCAGTACGTACGTCACAGCAGGACCGATACCGGAACGATTTCACCGCTTTTTCGTTCCGGTTCCGGGAAAACACTGAACGTCATCAGAATTGATGTCAGGATTTCAGCGGGATTATTGCAGCCGCCTGCGACGTTACATCGGGCCGTATTCCACATCCAGCAGATTACGTACCCGGTCCGCACCCGCTTCATAGGCATTCAGCTCGGCGATCTTCCGCGCCTGCCAGTTGTATACCGTACCGGTCAGGCTGACGACACCGTCTTCCACTGTCACCTTGATCCGTTCACTGTCCACATACGGGCTCCACTCCATCTGCTCCCGGACATCTTCCTTCACTTCCCAGTCATCCTGGTCCGTGGCCCTTTCCGTCTGCTGAACGGTCAGGTTGTTGGCCACGTCAATCACGCCCTGCACCTCGGATGCCATTTCCGCGGCCCGCTTTCTTTCAAACCGGGAATCCACCGTACCGTAAAGAAACAGTTTGCCATTGTTCACCAGCATGGAAATGTCCCGCTGGGCCAGGTAGGGATCATCAGAGTAGATATCGGAAATGGTTTCGATGATACCCGCTTCCGCCGGTCCGGTTTCCGGACGGACCCGCAGATGATTCTTGACCCGCCATACACCGGTGGTGTTCTGTGCGATCTGTTCGGCGGTATACTTGGTCTTGAGACTGTCCACCTTCCCCGACAGCACCACGACGCCGTTATCGACATCCACCTCTACGTTGGAACGGGATACCCAGGGGCTGTACCGGAAGGAGCTGAAAATGGCCTTTGCCACCGTTTGATCCGAACGAATATCCATCTTGTCCAGCCGCCGCATTTCATCCCGGACCGCCCAGTCCACTTCCAGGGCACTGGTATCGACATTTTCCACACCGGCCACAAAGGCTTTTTCGTATGCCCGGCGTTTTTCAATGGCGCTGCCGACCGTGCCGACCAGGGAAACCACCCCGTCTTCCACAGAGACACGCACCAGCCCGGCATCGATCCATGCGTCCCAGTCGAGGGCCTGCCGGATTTCCGCCTCGATTTCCTGATCCGGCCGTTCCAGGTCCGGGGAAACGATGACTTCATTGCGGACCCCGACGACCCCTTTCACACTTTTGGACCGTTTTTCCACCAGCCGCTTTTCCTGCCAGGAATCCACCTGTCCTTTCAGGGTTACGTTACCATCCTGAACGGCTACA
>JBEPXL010000885.1:0-1705 GCA_041641935.1 Desulfobacteraceae bacterium
GGCTTCTTCTCCGCCGGCGGCTTCAAGAACGGAGATGCCGCTCTCCATCAGATAAGCGTGGAGCACCTTCCGGTTGATCCGGTTGTCATCCACAACCAGAACTGTCGCCGGTCTGAAACGAACCTGTGACCTCTCTGCCGTCCCCGGTGTTTCAGCGGGAGGAGATGAAGAAGAAACGCGAACCTCCGGAAAGATCAGACGAAATGTACTGCCCCGGCCGGGTTGACTTTCCAGGGTAATGTGCCCGCCCATCAGTGCCACCAGCCGCCGGGTAATGGTCAATCCCAGGCCGCTGCCCCCGTACAGTGCAGCGGTCTGGTCATTGCACTGCTGAAAACTTTCAAAAATGATTTCCTGCTGGTCTTCGGGGATACCGATGCCGGTATCCGCCACATCGATCATCAGCGTGATGTGGCCGGACGGGGATTGCGCCGGTTCTTCCACAGACACGGAAATCCGGACAGACCCCTTTTCGGTAAACTTGACGGCATTGCCCGCCAGGTTGATCAGCACCTGCCGCATGCGGGTTTCATCCAGCACCAGCCCGTCCGGAACGTCCGCCGGGAGAATGATATCGAATGCAATTCCTTTGGCCTGGATTTTCTGGAGAAACACCTGACGGACTTCCTTCAGGAGAACCTCCGGCCGGACCGGCTCCGGATGAATTGTCAGTTTTCCCGCCTCGATCCGGGAAAGGTCGAGTATATCATTGATCAGGGACAGCAGGGATTTTCCGCTGGTATAGATGGATTCCAGATAGCTTTCCCGCCCGGCGGAGCCGGGATTCCGCAGCAGAATTTCACTGAAGCCGAGAATCGCATTCATGGGGGTTCTGATTTCATGGCTCATGTTGGCGATGAATTCACTTTTGGCCCGGTTGGCCGCCTCGGCCTTCTCCTTGGCCTGGTGCAGATCCATTTCCATCTGCTTGTTCCGGGTAATATCCTGCAGATGGGACACAAAATACAGGGGCCTGTTCCGGCCGTCGCATACCAGGGAACTGCTCACCCGCCCCCACAGCAGATGGCCATTCTTGTGGTAGTACCGCTTTTCAAAAGCGGTATGGGTCACCTCTCCGGCGGCCGCTCTGCGGATGAAGTCCGGGCTGGTGCTGCAGTCATCGGGATGCGTGAAATTATTGACCGGCATGCCTTCAAATTCCTCCGCCGTATAGCCGAAAATCCAGCACATCTGGCGATTGACCTTGATCAGCCGCCCGGACATGTCCACCAGGCACATGCCGATATTGGCGTTTTCAAAGGCCAGCCGGAACCGCTCTTCACTCTCCCGGAGCGATTCTTCCGTCTGCCGGTGATTACCGATTTCCTGTTGCAGCCGGCTGTTGGACGCTGCCAGCCGCCGGGTGCGCTCCGCCACCTGCTGTTCAAGCCGGTGATGATTCTGTTCCACAGCACGGACCCACCAGTGGATTACCCCGGCGGTCATGGCAAGTAAAAGCAGCATGACGAGTCCGGTAAACCAGCCGGTTTTCCACCACGGCGGAAGAATGGTGACCGTAACGGATGTGCCTTTGTCGTTCCAGCGTCCGTCATTGTTGGACGCTTTTACGCGGAAGGTATACTGTCCGGCGGGAAGTTTGGTATAGGTGGCAAACCGTCTGCCGCTGTCCACCTGGACCCAGTCCTGGTCCACGCCTTCCATCCGGTAGGCGTACCGGTTCTTTTCCGGCGCGCTGTAATTGAGT
>JBEPXL010000886.1:0-1703 GCA_041641935.1 Desulfobacteraceae bacterium
GTAATACCGGTCCCGGTTCTCATCGAAATACTGCGCAATCCGGTCGAGCAGTTCAAACTCCTCCCGGAGCTGCTCCCGGACGCCGGGTTTGATCACCTTGAAGGCGGCCCGGCCCGGCGCGCCGGTGTCGGGTGCGGTCCAGTGCCCGCCGATGACGACGCCCACACTCGCTTCGGCAAGAAATTCTCTGTCGATGCCGATCCGGTACGGAATCAGATAATTTCTCATCTCCCGGCGCAGCACCGTCTGTATTTCCCCGGTTCCCGGTGAGGGTACATTGTTTTCCAGTTCAATGAGCCAGTGACGGAAAAAGGGGTCGATATTGCGGTTCCGGGCGATGATCTGCCCCAGTTTGTGGAGGGTCGGAATCTCCCCGGCCAGCCGGACCAGCCGTTCTTCGGGGGAGGCATCTTTCTTCAGTTTCACCTGGGCCGCCAGAATCGGATACAGCCGTTCCGGCGCAAGATGGCGAAAAAGAAACCGCAGGCCGTCCCGGACCACATCCCGGTAGTCGCTGTAGATGGCCGGGACCAGCCGTTCGGGGCGGGTCACCCGGATCAGTTCATCGGCGGCGGCGGCCTGAAACCGCTCCACACCCTTCTCTTCGGCAAACGCCTGAAGGCGGGACACCATCTGCTCTTCGGTCAGCATTCCGCTGAAACGGGCCAGCATTTCTCCGGCCTGCGCAAAATCGATCTCTTTTATCATCGGCTTCACTTGTTCAGTGTAAAATCTGGCTCAGGAAGAGCTGGGTCCGCTCATGCTCGGGATGTTCAAAGAACTCCACGGGGGTGTTCTCCTCCACAATCTGGCCGTAATCCATGAACAGCACCCGGTGGGCCACGCTCTTGGCAAATCCCATTTCATGGGTCACGACGATCATGGTCATTCCCTCCTGCGCCAGACTGATCATGACATCCAGCACTTCCTTGACCATTTCCGGGTCCAGGGCCGAGGTCGGCTCGTCAAAGAGCATCACCTTGGGCTTCATGCAGAGGCTCCGGGCAATGGCGACCCGCTGCTGCTGGCCGCCGGAGAGCTGCCCCGGATACTTGCGGGCCTGTTCGGCGATCCGGACCTTTTCCAGATAGTACATGGCCGTCTCTTCGGCCTCTTTCTTCGGAACCTTCCGCACCCACATCGGCCCCAGGGTCAGGTTATCCAGAATGGTCAGATGGGGAAACAGGTTGAAATGCTGAAACACCATTCCCACCTCTTCCCGGATCTTTTCAATATTTTTCAGATTGTTGGTCAGCTCGATGCCGTCCACGATGATCTTTCCCCGCTGGTGTTCCTCCAGCCGGTTGATGCAGCGGATCATGGTGGACTTGCCGGACCCGGACGGTCCGCAGACCACGATCCGCTCCTGGGGCATGACACTGAGGTTGATATCTTTTAGTACATGAAAATCACCGAACCACTTGTGCATCCTGCGGATCGAAATGATCGGGGTATCGGCATCGGCGGGTGACGCCGCTTCCTGTTCCTGATGTTTCTCTTTGATCTCGGTCATACGGTCAGTTCCCGTTCCAGTTTACGGCTGAAAGTGGACATGAAAAAGCAGCAGACAAAATAGACGACCGCCAGAAAGACATACGCCTCGGTGGAAAATCCCATCCATTTGGGGTTGGAAAGCGTCGACTGGGTCGTCTTGAGGACATCGTAAAGGGCGATGATCACAACCAGGGAGGTGTCCTTGAAGG
>JBEPXL010000887.1:0-1701 GCA_041641935.1 Desulfobacteraceae bacterium
TGAACCTTCAGGCACAGGTTCTGGCATGGGTACAGACATATCTGGTCAGTGAATGGCGGAAGGAGGACTGGCAGGTCTTTTCCGGACCGGAAGCGGTGATGGGCACGGCCTATCTCCGCTTTCTCCAGAACGAGCAGGAAACCCGGGATGCCGATGTGCTCGAACTCCAGGAATCGCCCCTTCCGGAACGGGTGGCACGGTTCCGGGCTCTGGGGCCGCTGACGTATTCCGGCAAGGCCCTGAACGCCGAAGGCCGGTTTCTCTACCGGTTCCGGATGACGGAACCGGCTGTGGTGACCAAATTCCGGACCGGGGATTTCCTGAAACTCGTTCCCGCCGGGGTGACGGACCTGCAGAGCGGTCATCCCGTGATTCTGGAAGAATTCACGCCATCACAGGGGATCGTGTCGCTCCTCTCCCGCGGGGGCCCGCTTGCGGTCAACCAGCGCCTCCCCTACTCCCTCGAAGAGGACATCAGCGACTGGACCACGCCCAGACTGGCCCATGCGGTGGAATCGGTCTTTTCCCCCCGTGTCCGTCATCCGCTCACCGATCTCTTTGCCGGTGAGTGGGACTTTGAACAGCCGCCGGACTGGTCCCGATGGGCCGGTGACTGGCTGGCAGGCGAAGGGGCTGCGGCAGGGCTCAACCGGGCCCAGCAGGAAGCCCTGCAGCTCCCGTTCCGGTACGCCCTCAGCCTGATTGAAGGACCGCCGGGAACCGGTAAAACCCATCTGCTGGGCTGGATTCTCATCGCACTTGTCCGACACGCCCAGGCATCGGGAACAAAACTTCGGATCGCGGTAAGCGCCCTGACCCATCAGGCCATCGACCAGGTGCTGCGGAAAGTGGCCGACCTGGTCCACCGTCACCGACTGACCGACTTCCCGGCCCGGTGCATCAAATGGGGCCGGTGGGACGGTGAGCCGCCGGACCCGGAATCCGACCGGTTTCAGGTGGAGACGACCGACAGTGCCGAGGCGGTGCTTTCCTGCCCTTACCTGATCCTGGGATCAACCGGATTTGGTCTCTACAACCTGTTCAACAGCCGCAACGGCGGATTTCCGAAACGGTTCGACTGGGTCATCTTTGATGAAGCGTCCCAGGTGCTGGTTCCCCAGGCCCTGCTGAGTCTCGCCTACGGCAGGGGAAATTACCTCTTCCTCGGAGACGTGAAACAGCTTCCGCCGGTGGTCCGGGGGGATTATTCGGAGTGGGAGGAAGTTCCCGGCACGGCGGACGAAACAGCGGTGGAACAGGTTTCCACGCCGGATGTGCGGGACGCGGTACTGACGGCCCTGGCCCGTCGCTACGGTCCGGAACGGCGTGTCCGGCTCGATACAACCTACCGGATGAACCGGGAAATCTGTGATTTCCCGAGCCGGACCTGGTATGACGGCGAACTCCATTCCGCACCGGCGGTCGCCGACGCCCGGCTGCAACTGTCCGCAATGGACGAAAATGATCCCCTGGACCGGATTCTTGATCCGTATAAACCGGTGGTGCTGGTGGAAATGAATCATGAGGGATATCACCAGTCCTCCCCGGATGAGGCCGACCTGATGGCCCGGCTGGCGGTGCGGCTGATGCGGGATTACGGTGTCAGTCCGGAACAGATTGCGCTGATTTCTCCCCACCGGGCACAGAACAATGCCATTCTCCGGCGGCTGGGGGAACTGCTGGGCGATGACCAGGAAGCGG
>JBEPXL010000888.1:0-1699 GCA_041641935.1 Desulfobacteraceae bacterium
TCATAAAGTGGTTGGGATCCAATACCTGGTCACTTTCCTCGGTCTGTTCCTGCTGGCCGGGTTGCTGGCGATGATCCTGCGCCTGGAACTGATGCAATCGGGGCGGGATTATGTAGATAGCGCCACCTACAACAACGTCATGAGCCTCCATGGGACGATCATGGTTTTTGTGGGGGTGGCGGCGACGGTTGGTGCCTTCGGCAACTACATTTTGCCGATCATGATCGGGGCCGAGGACATGGCTTTCCCGCGACTTAATGCCCTCAGCTTCTGGTTCGTGCCGCCGGTGGCGTTCTTCCTGATCGCCTCGGTGCTCGCCGAGGGCTACGATACCGGCTGGACGGGTTACGCGCCTCTCTCCACGGAGACGCGGACGGGCGAGCTTTTCTACAACCTCTCGTTTTTTACCCTCGGTTTCTCTTCTATTCTGGGCGCCATCAATATGCTGACGACGGTGATCGTCCTGCGGGCGCCGGGTATGTCCTGGGGCCGCCTGCCGATCTTCGTCTGGGCGGTATTCGGCACGTCGATCCTCAGCTTGCTTTTCACCCAGTTCGTCGCCCTGGCGATGATCATGAATATGCTCGACCGCGCGGCGGGGTTTGTCTTTTTCGATGCGTCTGCGGGTGGTGCCCCCCTGCTTTACCAGAACGTCTTCTGGTTCTATTCCCACCCGGCCGTGTACGTCATGATTCTGCCGGGGCTGGGCATTGCCCTGGAGATCAGAGCCCATGTTACACGCAACCCACTTTTGGCCTAGCGCTGGGCCGTGGCGGGCATGATGGGGGTGGTCGCCCTTAGCGCAGTGGTCTGGGCGCACCACATGTTCACCAGTGGCATGAACGGCCCGCTGCGCATCCCCTTCATGATCACCACGGAACTGATCTCTGTTCCCACCGGGCTTGTTTTCCTCTCGGCGCTGGGGACCATGTGGGAGGGCCGGCTGCGCCTGAAGACGCCGATGCTGTTTGCCCTAGGCGTCATTTTCAACTTCCTGATCGGCGGCATTACCGGCATCTTCCTGTCGGATGTCCCGGTGGATATGCAGCTCCACGATACCTTCTTTGTCGTGGGTCACTTCCACTACACCATCGTCGGCGGCGGGATCTTCGGGCTTTTTGCCGCCATCTATTACTGGTTCCCCAAGATGACGGGCCGCATGTATAGCGAGCGCCAGGGCCAGGTGCAATTCTGGTGGATGCTCATCGGTTTCAACCTGACCTTCCTGCCCATGTTCTGGCTGGGCATGAACGGCATGAACCGCCGGATCGCCGATTACATGCCCTATCTGGAAGGAACGAATCTATTTGTCAGCCTCAGCGCCTTCTTCCTCGCCGCCGGTTTTCTGCTCTTTCTCTACAACATGATCTACTCTATGGTCTCCGGGCCCGAAGCCGGCCGGAATCCTTGGGGCGCACGTACGCTGGAGTGGCAAACTACCTCACCGCCCCCGCTGCTGAATTTCCCGGAGGAGCCGGTCGTTGTCAGCCATCCGTATGCGTATGGCAGCGTACAGGCGGAGGAACATGCGGTGATACCGGCACCCGCCGCCAGCGATTGAGTTAAGCACCTATTCTTTGCGGACAGAAGCCCTCTTGAATTTGTCCATTACCCGGGAGGTAATAAATGGAGACTGAAAAGGAAATTCACGTAACCGGGCCGGCCGAGGCTCGCCGCCGGGGCCGACTTGTGTTTGTCG
>JBEPXL010000889.1:0-1693 GCA_041641935.1 Desulfobacteraceae bacterium
GCCGAGGTGCTCGGTGGAGGCGCTCCGCAGTTGCTCAAAGGCCACTTTGGGCTCACTCGCTTTGATGAGGGACTTGGAGATAACCGGCGCGCAACCCGCCATCCATACGGGCACCAGCCCGAGCGCCATCCATCCTGCGGCCCGCCGGAGATTCACCAGTACAGGGGGCCGCCGTAGAAGCCCCGTCCGTAAAAACCCCGCCCGTAAAACGGTCCCGGATACCCATAACCGTAAGGATAGCCATAGTAGGGGTAACCGTAATAGGGGTAGCCATAGTCTTCCCATAACCGGATTTCCTCGACCTTCACAACGGGATATTGGTAGTCCTTTTCATCGATCTTTCCGGACTTGGAACCGGCCACCGTCCCGCCCACAGTGACTTCCCGGTTCTTGGCGTAGATCTCCGGTTCCAGATATCCTTCATATCGGAAAATAACGCGGCCCTCGGAGTCGTCCCGGCTGTACGGGTATCCCCAGCAGTCCAGAGGCACCTGGACCGCCTCGATCTCCGTCCAGCCCTCGAAATTGCGGGTTTTGACGATGATCCCGCCCAGCACCACTTTTTCACCTTCGAACCGTTCCGGAGTCTGGAGCACGCGTCCGAACCCCAGTTCTTCGTCCACCTGGTCGCGGAACGAGCCGGAAATGGGATGGGCGCATCCCGCCATCATCCCCGCCAGCGCCAGCAGACAGGGCGCAATCCAACGTATCGGCACCATGACAACCTCTCTTTCAGGCTCACCCCTTCGATTCATTATACCTTCCGCAAAGGTCTGCGTTACAATGGAAAATCATGATCGAATTCCTGTTTGTGCTGTACATCCTGATGATGTTCATCTTTCCCCTGCCGGTGTTTTCGGCCACTCTGGGCGCGGCCACCTGTTACCTGATTTTCCGCAAGCACTATCTGTGGAAACACCAGCCCCGGCGGGGGCGCAAACTGCTCATGGCCTATTGGACCGGAAGCTTCCTGAACTTCGCGCTGAGCCTGGTTCTGGCGGTGGCCATGGCGCTGGCCGTCTATTACCTCATCTTCAAGAATTATTTCCTGTTCGTGTTCAACTTCCTGTTCTGTTTCGCCATTTCCTACCGCTGGTTCGATTACGCCCACCTGCTGTTCCGCATATACGTCCACAAGCTGAAACAACTTTCCGGACCGGTGCGCGCGACCGGAACGCTGGTTCTGCTGATCGGCTCACGTCCCCATTCCGGACTCGGGCTCGGCATGATGCCGTCGTTTCTGGACGCCGGCTGGCTGACACTCGAGGAAAACCGGGTGGTGTTCGACGGCCTGCTGATCCAGGAAACCTGGACCCCGGCCCATTTCCCGGAAGTGGAAGCCGTCAGCTCCGAGAAGGTCCGCCTGATCCCTCAACCGGATCGTCGTCACGGCCGCGCCGGGGCTTACACCCTGATTGTGCGCGACCAGTTTTATCCGTTCCGTTGCCGGTCCCAGCGCGACCGCATCGTGCAGGTCCTCAACCCGGCTCCGGAGAAAGCCCCCGCGCCCCTGCCCAGCCCGGCGGCGGCCTCCTGGCGTTCTGCCGGTTGAACCGGCCCGGCATGAGGGCTAGAATGAACACAGCGATTTTAAGCTTTTAACGGAAAACCACCATGCCCGTGTCCGCGCAAAAAGACTATTACCGCATCCTCGGCGTCGCCAAATCGGCGAAGATGAAGGAAATCAAAAAGG
>JBEPXL010000890.1:0-1692 GCA_041641935.1 Desulfobacteraceae bacterium
GCGTACCTTCATTGCGAGTACTGCAGCCGACTTTCCCATGTACTTTATCGCCAGTGGGAATCTTTCTTTTTCGGATTTCTTCTGGAAAAACATTCAGGATGGTCTGTCCGTCGGACGTGCCTTTCAGGATGCCAGAAATGTAACCGGTTACTTCTTTCAGATTCCCCAGGACCGGCTGCCCCTGATCGATGACAATGGCAACGGTATTGCCAATGAGCGTACAGACGGCAGGGAAACGCTGCAGCACCGGATCGGTGCGGGTATCCGGCTGGCTAACAATCGTCCTGCTCTTGGAAACGTGTCCGGGGAAATGATTGCGGACGGGGGGGAACCGGTAATTCTGTGGGTCGATGCGGCAACAGCGGGGATTGCCGAACGGGTGTGGTCTGTGATCACCCCGCCTTCTGCGGCTGTTTATACCGCTTCGGATGCTGCCCCGGTTGCTGTGGAATTGATGTATAACGAAGCAGAAGAGAGATATGAAGGGAGTTATGATGATTTTCCACATTATGGAACTTATCGGGTCGCCATGTTTGCCGAAGACAGGGAGAATAATATCTCTCTTGCAAAAGAGACAACTATTTTTCAACCCGCCGGGCCGGATGTATATGAAGAAGACAATTTATCCCATCAGGCAGGACTGCTTGTCATCAATGCTCCTCCCCAGCAGCGGAATTTCCATGAGCCGGGAGATGAAGACCGGATAAAATTCTATGGACTGGCCGGGGCGGTGTATACCATCCGGCTAAGTAATCTGGAAGAACATGCTGACTTTCTGATTGATCTCCATGACACAAGGGGAAATCTTGTAAAATCCGGAAGTGTTACCGCACAGGAAGGGAAACTGGAATGGTACTGGGAATGTGATGAGGATGGTCTGTATCAGCTGCGACTTGAACATCAAGATACAAATGGAGTTGGAGCGAATACCGGCTATGATCTGCAAATCTACAGACCGGTCGGCCCTTTCAGCGGTTTCATCAAGGGAAGCGTCACCGACAGGACCAGCGGTTCCGTCATCTCAGGAGCACGTATTCGTACCAACGCGAACGCTTCGGCCATCTCCCGTCCCAACGGTCGTTACCTGATGATCCAGGAGCCGGGAAATTTTACCATGACCGTCGAAGCGGAAGGGTATGAACCGCTTTCCGTTCCGGTAACCCTGAGCGATATGGGCACTACCGTCACCGATCTGGCGTTGACGCCCGAAGCGCCGCCCCAACCCCCTCAGCCGCCGGAACCGATCGATTCCGTTCCGTCTGCAACGATTACTTTTCCACCTTCTGACATAGTTCCTATGAGCCTTGGCGGCGCCGCAAGTTTTATCGCTTCTGTCACCGGGGGAGATCCGCCGCTTTCCTACCTCTGGGATTTCGACGGTGCCGCAGAAAATTCGACTCTTCTGAATGCCGATATTATCCGGTTTGGCAATCTCGGCACCTTCACTGTCACCTTTACCGTCACCGATGCGGATGGGGATACGGACAGCGATACCATAACACTAACAGTGACGTATGCTGATGAGGATACGAAACCGAACGTCGAAATACTTTCTCCATCGACTGACATAACCATCACGGCAGGACAGTCGGTTGATTTTGCCGCTGAAATTCAGGACGGTAACGCGCCATTTTCATATGTATGGGATTTTACCGGTGTCGTGGAAGGGGTGGATGTCCTGTCACCCGGTCT
>JBEPXL010000891.1:0-1690 GCA_041641935.1 Desulfobacteraceae bacterium
ATCTAAACCTCCGTCTGCATGACATCGGCCTTTATCTGAAACAGCGGATCAGCAGCTACTTTGATGAACGGAAGATCGAGATTTCCCTCAAGTATATCGATCCCAGCTACATTATCCGGAGCCTTCCGGCCAACTCCAACGATCATGTCTTCTGCAGTTTTCTCGGGCGGGATTCGGTCCATGCGGCTATGGCGGGCAAGACACGGATGCTGGTCGGGCACTGGAACAACCATTTCGTTCATATTCCCATGTCAGCATCGGCCGGAAAGCGGAAGCAGGTCAATCCCATGGGCAAACTCTGGCACAGCGTCCTGGAGGCGACCGGACAGGGCTCCCTCAAAAACGACTGATCAGAGAGCCATCCGGAAAAGGACGGTCATACCGGCATCGTCAGTTTCCGGAAGGCTGTAAATCATCTTCCCGGAAGGGAGGGATGGTTTCCCGCGGGGCAGAAATGTCTGCTTCCCGGAGAAAAAGCGCCACATCCTGCCAGAACTGTTTCCACGAAGGGGGGCAGTCGTTGTGGGCGCAGTTATAGGTGACCAGACGGCCGTCCGGTGCCGCTTCGGCCAGTTTCCGCCCGTGGTCATAGGCAATGATGCCGTCCCGGCTGCCGTGAAGAACCAGTACCGGGTTTTCATACGCCCGGACCACGGCAAGGTTGTCGAAGGGATGGCGCATGAGAAAGCCGGGAACCAGATACCGCCGGGCAAAGGACCGTGCGCTGGTGAAGGTGGAAAACAGAATCAGCGCTGCCGATGGACGCCGGGCTGCCAGCTGGCAGACGGCGCCTCCGCCGACGGAGCGGCCGAAAAGGACCACCCGTTCCGGGTCCACATCCGGGCGTGCTGTGATTCTGTCATAGGCGGCCACAAAGGTCCGGGTAATGCTGGCCTGGGAAGGAGAGCCGGCGGACCGTCCATACCCGGGATATTCCACCAGAAGCAGCCCGATCCCCATCTCTGAGAAGCGGCGGAATTCCGCAGGCCACAGATCGATCAGCTCCGCGTTGCCGTGACCGAAGATCACGACCGGCGCCGGCGAGTCTGTATCCTTCTGCGGCGGAAGATACCACGTCTCGATTTTTCCATCCACCGTATCCAGCCATATTTTCTCCACCTCATCCGTCCGGACTGCCATATCCGCAGGGGCTTCCACCAGATTGACGGGAAACAGCATCTGCCGCTGCAGCAGATACAGCATACTGCAGTAGGCGATATAGAGCAGGGCTGTCCACAGGAATATGGATCGCATTGTTTTCACACCTGCCTCTCCTGTTGGAATATACTCTTTTTTCTGATGATCATCTTCAATGCGCAGCTTCTTGCCGCCGCCATTGATCTCTTTTGGCACAAATGGTTTCATCTGGCAATACCGTACCGGAGCCGTCCGCCGGTCAGGGGGCTGCCGGAAACGCAGGAATGGGAGAGGGAGGAAAAACAGTCACAGCAGCGCATAGAGCGTGCGGGTGTCAGACGGGATGCCATCGACCGGAAAACGGCGGAGAAACCCCGGTCAGAAGAATGAACTGCTCTTTCCGGAGGCGGCGGTCTTTCTGCCCCCTTCGGAGCAGCAGGCCGTTCTGGTCGCCTTCGAGCGGCTTGAAACGGTCGAACTCGGAGAGGGATTCCACGAGAAATATCATCAACTGGCAGAAGAACTGAGCGGGAAGGAACAGACAGAGTAGCAG
>JBEPXL010000892.1:0-1689 GCA_041641935.1 Desulfobacteraceae bacterium
CTTCGGCGATATCCGGGGGAAGTTCGGCACGGATGATCCGCTGCTGAATATCCGCGCTCAGGGTATAGAGTTGTTCAATATTTTCGGTATCCGCTGTCTGAAACAGCCGGTTGATTTCCGTCCGCAAACCGGATTCTTCCATAAACCGGTCATAGGCATGAGCGGTAACGGCAAATCCGGAAGGAACCATGAATTCCTGCTCCGCAGCCTGCCTGCGGATCTCTCCCAGGTGGGCCATCTTGCTGCCAACGGTATCCGACAGAGAGCGGCCTACTTCTCCCAAGGGAACCACCAGCCGGTTTTCTCCCGCAGGAGGATGTGCATGGCGCCGTTCCCGCAGAATACCTTCCACATTTTCCCTGATCCGGTTGAAACTGTCCCGCAGTCCGTCATATTTGCCCGGGGCCAGCATCTCCAGATTCCGGATCATGCGGAGGACATTGACCGAAACGCCGGTCGCATTGGAACGGACAAACGTCATGCCGAAGGGCCGGTTTCCCTGAAGGGCCTGCTCGATCTCGGCCATCATTTCCAGGGAACGGTTGTTGGCACTCAGCAGGAGCCGGAAATTGTGGTACCGGTCCCGGAAGGCAACCCGGAGCGCCTCCGCATCCGCTTCCGACCGCTGTACCGCCTGTCTGCCGAAACGCTGTCTGAACCAGTTGATGATGCGCCGCATAGTCTGTGTCTGTATCCGAATCCGTCCGGGCAGGGAAGAACAGACAAGGCTGTGCCCGGACGGAAAATTGATGGTGGTGTACCGCGCCTTTCAAAAAAGACCGGGAGAAAAAACAGGTCAGTCCCGAAGGCGACCAGGCAGTCACCTCCGGGAAGCGTGTCAGGTGGTGTACAGGATCATGAAAAAGACTGCCGTGTCAGTGACTCAGTTTCAATCCCCACCCTTCAAACATGAACATGATCGAGTAGCCGAACCAGAGGGTGTAGATCACATAGAACACCAGAGAGAAGATGACGACGCCGATCTGCCCCATAATATTCTGAGGATTGACGCCGTAGTAGTTGAAGGCGGTCTCCACACCTCTTTTGTTGATTTCGGCAATGGTCTTGGCGGCGGCAAACTCCTTCTGCTTGGTCAGGTGTTTTTCCAGTTTCTTGAGAGAAAGCCACCAGTGATACAGTGCCTGCCGTGCCGGGTAGTTGTACTTGTTCTGCACCGCTTCCCCATTGTTCTGGAACATCAGATCCGCATCGGCCAGGCTGGAGGAGAGGATTTCCCGCAATCCGCCGCGGACCGCCAGTTCCGTGCCGGATACGGTTACCAGCGCACCGGCCTCCCGAAAAAGCCTGGCTGTCTCTTCGGCCTGACGTTCATTGGCCATGGACAGGGTCGCATCGATCTGCTGTCCGATGTTGACCGTCAGTTCCGTGCCGGAAATGTTGACCAGCGCGCCGGCCTCCTGAAAAAGCCTGGCCGCCTCTTCGGCCTGCTGTTCACTGCCCAGGGACAGGGTGCCGGTGATCTGCTTCTGGAATTTTTCTTCCACATTTGCCTGCAGGCCCGGAATATAATACGCCGATCCCTTGGAAATGGAATTGTACAGGTTATCCATATAATTTAGGAAGTTCTGTTCGCCGAACAGCGGCATGAACATGGCGAACAGGACAACCATAAAGGCGGCAAAGAGTCCTAACCCCGTGAAGAATAATTTTTTATTTTCTATCGATGTC
>JBEPXL010000893.1:0-1689 GCA_041641935.1 Desulfobacteraceae bacterium
GACCGTCAGCAGCAGAAGAAGATGATTTCCGGCATGAAAAAAATTGGCGCCCCACTTGACGATCATGAACAGCCAGAGATAGGTCGTGCCATACAGCCCGAACGGAGCGCCGGAAAGGCTGTCCACCATCAGTCCTGTCACGAGAATGACAAAGACGCCTTCAAAAAAGGGGCGGAAAATACTCAGGTAGAGGACGTAAGGAATAAAGATATCATAAAACCGGATGGAAGGCAAAAACAATGGAAGCAGAACTGTCTGAAACATCAGAAACAGAAGACTGAGCCCCGCATGGAAAAGGTAGTTCATTGCTCGTCCGTCAGCGGATAGGTCGGTCCGTCCAGGATCACCAGCACTTCTTCGAGGGTTTCAAAATCGATAAAGGGCGTCACCTCGATCTCCTGAAAGATTCCCGCCTTCCCCCGTACAAGGTCGGACACCTGTCCGATGCGGAGCCCCTTGGGAAAGACACCGTCCAGCCCCGATGAAATCACGGTGTCGCCGATCTCCACATCATGACGGCGCAGCACATAATCAAAGGAGCAGATGCCGTGGGATTCGCCTTTGATAATGCCCCGGGCCCGGGTGCGCTGCACCAGGGCATCGATGGCGCTGTTGGGATCCGTTACCAGAAGCACTTTGGCATAGTGCGGGGCCACCTCTGTCACCAGCCCGACGATTCCCTCCGGGACGACAACGGGAAGGGCCTGCCGAAGACCGTCCGCAGCGCCCTTGTCAATGACAATGCTCCGGAACCAGGGAGACGGATCCTTGCCGATGACCTCCGCAGCCAGGATTTCATTGCTGATCTTTTCCTTGAAATTGAGAAGATTGCGGAGCCGGAGATTGGATCGTTCCAGTTCATTGCACCGGTTGTTCTTTTTCATGGCCCGGCTCAGGGCGTCCCTGAGCCGGGCATTCTCTTCGGAAATCGAGACAAGAAAAAAATAATTCCGCCATATCGTCTTGATCTGGCGGACAACTTCTGTCACGGCTTCCTGAAACGGGGCCGTGACGGATATGGAGATGCGTTCTGTTCCGTATGAGGTGGTGGGGTGCCTGCTGGAAAAAAAAAGGACGGTGATGTTAATGGCCAGAATAATGATAATGACAATGACAAGCACTGTCTGCCGGGAAAACATACAATGTTTGCAACCGCTGTCAGGTCACAATAACCTGCTTCAGAATTTCGAGACTGTCCAGTGTCTTACCGGAACCGAGGGCTACGGTAGACATGGGGTCATCGGTCACCATGATCGGCAGGCCGGTCTCTTCTCTGAGCAGTTTATCAAGATTTTTCAACTGACCGCCTCCGCCGGTCAGAACGATTCCGCGATCCACAATATCCGCTGAAAGCTCCGGCGGCGTCTGCTCCAGGGCGATCTTGACGGTCTCGACAATGGCATCCACCTGCTCGGCAATCGCCACCCGGATCTCTTCGGTGTTGATCGTCAGAATCTTGGGGATCCCCGTCACCAGATCCCGCCCCTTGATCTCCATCGTCTCCAGATCTTCGGGATCGGGATAGGCATTGCCGATGGTCGTTTTGATAATTTCGGCGGTCCTTTCCCCGATCAGGAGGTTATATTTCCGTTTGATGTACTGGATGATGGCGGCATCCATCTTGTCTCCGGCCACCCGGATGGACCGGCTGTAGACGATACCGGCCAGTGAAATGACCGCCACCTCGGT
>JBEPXL010000894.1:0-1681 GCA_041641935.1 Desulfobacteraceae bacterium
GCTGGCCCACATGAATATCGCCATACGGAACCGTCCCCAGAGCGGCAGTATCCGGATCCGGACCGGAAACCAGGAAGCGGATCTCCGGATTGCCACACTGCCGACACTGCAGGGAGAGAAGGTGGTCATCCGGATACTGGGCCGGAATCAGCGGCTCCGGAATCCCGAAAATCTTGGGATGCATCCCAAGGATCTGAGCGACTATTATTCCCTGCTTGCACGGCCCCAGGGGATTCTGCTCATTGTCGGTCCCACCGGCAGCGGCATGTCCACCACCCTGTATACCTCTCTGCGTCATCTCCGTTCCGAAGAGATCAGCATTGTCACCCTCGAAGATCCCATCGAGTACCATATTCCGGGGCTGAACCAGCTTCAGATCAACCCGAAGTCGGATCTGGATTTCGTTACCGGTCTGCGGGCGGTGCTGCGGCAGGACCCGGATGTGATCATGGTGAGTGAAATCCGGGATATTGATACCGCCCAGGCGGTCTTTACGGCCGCCCAGATGGGGCACATGATTCTCTCCACCCTCTACACCAACAATACGGTTTCGGCCATTACCCACCTTATCCACACCGGCGTCAAGCCTTACATGATCGCCTCTTCGGTGTCGGGTATCGTCGCCCAGCGGCTGGTCCGGAAAAACTGCCCCTACTGCCTCGAAAAGTACATTCCGGAACCGCGGGTGATGGCGGGCCTCAATATCGATGTGATGGAAGTTTCAAAAATGAACTTCTACCGCGGGCGGGGGTGTAAAAAATGCGGCGGAACCGGATACAGCGGCCAGATCGGTATTTTTGAAATCCTCAACATAGAGTATGCCATCAAGGAACTGGTGCTGAAGCAGGCATCCGAGGGAGCGATCCGCCTGGCCTCCCGGAAGCGGGGAATGACCACGATGGAGGAGAACGGCCTCTATCTGGTACTGAACAAGATTACAACCCTGGAGGAGATTTTACGGGTGATTCCCACGGAAGAGATTGCCGCCCGGCGGAAAGGGGCATGGGAGGAAGAGATTATTTCGCTGTTTGACGACGCCATTTATCTGCTTTGACGGAGAGACCGATATGGAAATTCTGAAACGGATATTCGGCATCTGCCGGACCCCGATGCCGCAGAATCAGGATGCCTGGCAATACGCCGACGGTGTGGTAACCGTCGATCTGAACCGGATGCCCGAGCTTGCCGCACCCGGCGGCGCGGCCCGGCTGGAGGGGAAGGGACTGCCCGAGCGGGTGCTGCTGGTACACGGAAACGATGGTGCATACCATGCGTTCCGGAACCGGTGTACCCATATGGGACGGCGGATTGATCCCCTGCCGGACACGGACCGGCTCCGGTGCTGCAGTGTCTCCAGATCGACCTTCGACTATGCCGGTGAACCGCTGGAAGGGCCGGCCGGGAATTCCATCACAGCATTTCCGGTCACGACAGCGGAAGGACAGCTGACAGTATCGCTCCGCTGAAAGGATCGGCATGGCATTTCCAGAAGTGATATTTGAAATCGTTGAAGACCGGCGGTGTCCTTACTACTCCCTGGGGGACCGGATCCGGCTGTCCGGCAAGGCGCTGCTGCTGGAGCAGAACAATGAAAAGACTTTTCTCAGCACCACCGTCATCCGTTTTCCTGTGGGCAAATCCGCCTGCCAGATCCTGATCGAGGATATCTCCGAGATGCTGG
>JBEPXL010000895.1:0-1680 GCA_041641935.1 Desulfobacteraceae bacterium
CTCGCGACGGATGCCGTCAGCGCATTTCACCTGCGCCTCATAGAACCGGGTTCCCGGTTCCCGCATCATGTCCAGATCCTGTGCGTGGTAAATGGCCGCAAGGTCTGCGGGAATGACCTCCCCCAGCTCCCGGATGGAACGTCCGATGATCCTTTCCTTGGGAAGCCCCAGAATACGGCTGGAAAACACCTGGTTGCAGCCCTGGTAGATACCGTTCCTGTCCTTGTGGAATACGGGGGCGGGGATGGTGTCGATCAGGGTATTCATGAACCGGAGATGGTTCCGGAGGGCCTGATCGCTCCGGCCGATTTCATGGCTGTACCGTTTGATCAATCCGTAGAGCATCAGGGCTGTCAACAGGATAAAGAAGCTGCCTTTATACGTCTGCCAGTGTTTCAGGGCTACCGGATTCCGGATGAAAAATTCCAGAACCAGGTCGGAAAGCAGAATCCAGAGGATACCAAAGAGGAAATAGATCAAGGCGATTTTAAATGGTGTCAGTTGTTTCATCCCTGCTTCCTGTTGATCGATTATTGGATCATATGAGAAAAGCTATACCAGAAAAGCAGGGAGGAGCAAACGGATAAACAGAATATGATCATCCAGAAGGAAATTCCGTTGCACCGCTTCTGTTTTTGGTATACAGAGAAGCCATATTATCAGTAATACTGTCAGCAGCGCATGATAACTCTCCATTTCCGTATGGCCCGCTCTTCTCTGTATTCCCAGCGTATGTTGAATGAAATTTCCGTGACATGCCGCAACCCATTCAGGAAGAACAGATGAACCCGTTCAACAGCCGAAAGAAAATTTTTCTTGTCTTCTGCCTTGCCGGTATCCTCACGGCGGGCCTGGTAGCGGCCGGATGTGACCGTACGCCTGCGCCTGTCAGAATCGGTTTTTCCGGCTGCCTCTCCGGTCGGCTTTCCGATCTTGGCATATCCGGCAGAAGCGGGGTCATTCTGGCAGCGGAAGAGATCAACCGGACCGGTGGTATCAACGGCCGTCCGGTGGAACTGCTGGTCCGGGATGACCGTCATGATCCATTCACGGCGGTGGAGGTTGACAGGGAACTGATCGAGGCCGGCGTTGCCGGTATCATCGGTCACATGACCAGTACAATGGCCCTGGCGACACTCCCGCTGCTCAACGAAAAAAAGGTCGTCTCCATCGCACCGACCGCCAGCACCGATCTGCTGACGGGAAAAGATGATTATCTGATCCGGGTCGTTTCCGCCAACCAGAGCGAGACCAGTGAACTGGCCCGGTATGCCGTTCAGCAGAAGGGGGTGAAAAAGGTTTCCCTCCTCTGTGATCTTTCCAATGACCTCTATACCCGGTCCTGGCTGAATCATTTTCAGAGCGAGTTTCAAACCCATGGCGGGGAAATCCTCCATTCCGGATCATTCACTTCGGGAGAGGCATTTTCCTATTTGGAACTGGCCCATGAGCTGCTTCATCCGGAAACGGAAGGGATTGTCATCGCGGCCGGGGCCCTGGATACCGCCATGTTCTGCCAGCAGATCCGGAAGCTCGGTTCGGATGTTCTCATCATCTCTTCGGGCTGGGCCCAGACCCCGGATCTGATTCAGCACGGCGGTTCCGCCGTGGAAGGGATGGTCTTTTCCCAGCTGTTCAACAGGGACAGCAGAAATGAACGGTATCTTGCCTTCCGGAAAC
>JBEPXL010000896.1:0-1670 GCA_041641935.1 Desulfobacteraceae bacterium
ATGCACATTCACCTCCCCTGACTGCATCCGGACCACGATCACAACCACAAAGAGAAGACTGCTGATGGTCCAGAGCGCCAGTTTGAAATCACCGTAGATGTCATAGGCGAATCCGGCCAGAATTGGGGAGGCGGAGGCAAATATGTTGGCGGAAAAGAGCCATCCATAGACCTGCCCTACATGTTCACTGCCCCAGATCCGGGCTGCCGAGGATACATACACCACCAGCACACCGCCGTAGTTGAAACCGGTCAGGACCGCCACCGTCTGAAGTCCGGCGGAAGAGGTCAGCAGCCAGGGCGCGGCCGCCAGCACCAGGGCCTGAAAGAGCAGATTGGCCTGAATGGCCGCGGCGGAAGGAAAGCGGTCAAACACAATCCCCCAGATCACCCGGCCCAGGGCATTGGCGACGGCGAAGAGCGATACTGCCAGGATGCCGGCCTCCATATCAAAGGGATAGAGTTCTTTCAGATTGGCATTGACCGCAAAACCGGCCACCAGTCCCGCGAACATGGCAAGGTAGAGAATCCGGAACGGTCGCTGCGGCAGAATATCCCGGGTCATCAGGGGCAGGGGACGCACTTTTGACGCATTGGGCGGGTTCTGCATGGTTGTTCCCGCCAGGGTGACCAGGAGCAGAAAGACAATTCCGAAGAACAGGAAGGTGTCGAAAGGCGTAAATCCGCGGCTGTGCATCAGCAGTCCGCCCACCTGGCTCACCATCGCGGCCCCGCCGCCGAATCCCGCCACGGCGATTCCGGTGATCATGCCTTTGTACTTCGGGAACCACTGCATACAGACCGAAATCGGAACGATATAGGCCATGCCGACCCCGATACCGCCCAGCAGGCCGATGCCGAGTACCGTAAACCCGAAGTGGATTCCCCCCAGCCCGGCGAGCATCCACCCGCCGCCGAAGAAAATTCCTCCGGCAATGGCGCAGAGGCGGGGGCCCAGAATCGGCAGCAGGGTTCCGGAGAGGATCATGGTTCCGGGAAAGGCGAAATAAAAGAGGGTGAACGGCATCTGGGTCGGCCCCTGCAGCAGGCCGGTCAGTTCCCGGATCGGCTGCACGTAGATCGACCAGGAATAGGTTGCCCCCAGGCACATCTGCATCACAACGGCAGAAACAAGAATCAGATATCGCTGCATCAGTCCGTCCCTTTCCGGAAGTCTTGAAGGTAATAAACCAGTCAACATATCCGGACCACAGGGAATAGGCAAGAAGGAATCTCCATTTGCCGGTTAAAGGATTTATCTGTCGTTTTCTGCTTGATCTTTCTGTTGTTTTGAGGGAATAAAAAGGCGTATCTCTTGAAAATAACCAGCAGAAAGGAGACAGAAAGCATGGATATTCGTGAACCGAAGATTACCCGCGAAAAGATTCTGTTCCTGGAGGAGGATGACTTCAACCGTGACAATGTCTGCATCGTGACCGGCTGCGGAACCGGTATCGGACGGGCGGTATCGGTCGCGGCAGCCGCCAACGGGCTGACCACCGTCGGTCTGGACATCAATGCGGAGGAGGGGGAAAAGACCCTTCAGATGGCCCGGGATATGGGCGGGGAAATGACCTTTGTCAAAACCGACCTGACGGTGGACGGAGATATGGAAAAGGCTGTTTCCGAGGCTGCCGGAATGGGATCCATCCGGTATCTGGCCAACATCGC
>JBEPXL010000897.1:0-1669 GCA_041641935.1 Desulfobacteraceae bacterium
TGCCCGTTTCCCGTTTCCGCCGAGGAGCTGTGACGCCAGGGCGATCACCGGAACCGACAGCCGGGCCGGGAGATAATTGGCCGCGTCATCGATCCGGGCGGCGATTTTCCCGAAGTCCCTGTACTGCGCATTCTTGTATCCCACCATCGAGTCCAGGGTATTGACCATCTTGTAGGCCACGATCATAGGCGCACCGCCGAGGGCGGCAAAAAAGAGCGGGGAAATGACGCCGTCCACCAGGTTTTCCGCCACCGTCTCCACCGCCGCCCGCGCCGTGCCTTCTTCGGAAAGGGGACGTACATCCCGGCCCACGATCATGGTGAGCCGTTCCTTTGCCGGTTCCAGCCGTCCTGTCCGCAGGGGACGGTAGACGGTCATGGCGGCATCGGCGAGCCCCCGTGAGGCGATGCAGAAATAGAAGATCAGTATTTCCAGTACGGCTGCCGCTGCCGGATGAAGCAACCGGGCGGTTTCCACGAATGCCGCCGTCCCTGCCCATGCGCCGGAAATCAGCAGAACCGCCATCAGGCCGCCGGAGAGTGTAAGCCCGAAGGGAAGCCGGCGGAAGCGGGGTTCCAGCCGTTCAATGGCCTTTCCCATGTAGCGGACCGGATGATGCCGGAAATGGGGATCACCGATCAGCAGGTCCAGAAACCAGGCGGCCGGAAGGGTAAAGCAGAGGGTATCCGTCATGATTATCCCTCCGGTGTTTCGTCGGGCACCCGTTCCACGTCCACCGATACGGAGAGCTGGTGGCTGCCGCCGCTGAAGATGATCCCCTTGAGGGGTGACACATCCGAATAATCCCGTCCCCAGGCGGTGATGATGTGCTGGTCCCTGGGAATCTGGTTGTTGGTCGGATCGAAGTCCACCCAGCCATAACCGGGAAGGTAGGTCGCAAACCAGGCGTGGGAGACATCCGCCCCCTGGAGCCGTTCTTTTCCCGGCGGGGGCAGGGTTTCCAGATAACCGCTGACGTACCGGGCCGGGAGGCCCAGTGTGCGGAGACATCCGATGCCTACCTGGGCAAAGTCCTGGCATACCCCCCGACGATGCTTCAGTACATGGCTGAGCGGTGTGGCAATGGTGGTGAAGCCCGGCACAAAATCGAAATCCGTGAAAATCCGCCGCATCAGGTCGTTCACCGCTGCAATAAGCGCCCGTCCCGGCGGGAAAGAAGGGGCGGCATACTCCCGGAGCGCTTCCGAGATCGCTACCAGGGGCGAGTCGATCACAAACTGCCGGGCCTCCAGGTGTTCAGGATCTGGAGCGGTATAGAGGGCTTCCCGTGCCGCTTCCCATCCCATTTCGAGACAGCCGGCGGCAGGGGGGGGTACGGGTTTGCCCCGGATCTGGCTGGTGACGGTGACGGTCAGTCGTTTGTGGGGCTGCTGAATGGCGAAATAGCAGACCCGGTTTCCGAAAAAGTCATCCCGTTCCCGGTAGGCCGACGGCGTCGGGTCGATCACCACCCGCCGGTGGGTGCAGGTCTGGTGGGGCAGGTTACGGGGGATCAGCCGGACTTCGTTGTGGCACAGACTGACCAGTTCGCTGTAGTTGTAGCTGGTCTTGTGGGTGACACGGTAGTTCGTCATTCCGGCTCCGAAGGTCTGGAATTCAGATGCTGGGATTCCTGGGTATGGCTGAAATAGGTCTGGGAAATGGTTTC
>JBEPXL010000898.1:0-1668 GCA_041641935.1 Desulfobacteraceae bacterium
GATCGAGGTCGCCCAGGAAGATATCGCAGTGTGTTGCGGGTCCGGCGGCCTCTTCGACGGTTCCGGCGGGATGGATGGAAAGGCCGGGGGTGTCGCGGGCGGCCAGGGCGTTTTGGTATTCGGAGACCCGGCGGGACAGGAGCAGGAGGTCGTGGCGTTCGTTTTTCATAATCCGGCTGTTGTTCGATCCAGAACGTTCTGTATCTGTTTCTGACTTGTAAAGTCGATTTCTGTTACAATCATCAAATGATCTGACAGGGTCGATTTAATGGTTCTTGCGTTTGAAAAACAGGGGATTCCCCTGCCGATGATCCAGTCTATCAGCCTGTCCGGTTTTTCCGAGGGAAAGGTGTTGATGTTTTTCTCTTCAATCTCTTTGCGGTATGAAACGAATCCTTTCTGGCTGAAAAGAAGTGTCATGGCATTTTGTCCTTTGCCGGTGATCCCGGATTTGGGCAGACCTGTCGGCGTCGAATTGAAATCCCCCAGAGCAATGACCGGATAAGGGAGTGCGGAACACTTTTTATCCAGAAGTTCAGCGCACCGGACACGGATTTCTTCACTTCGATATTCCCAGTGAATGCCGAAAATACCAAGCGGACCGGATGGTAGTGCTATCTCACAGAAAAAGCCGTCATGGTTTCCGGCAACTATTTTTTCAAGTTCGGAATAGGGCGGGAAATCAATAAATTGTGTCCTGGTAATCGGATACCTGCTGAGGAGGGCGTTTCCGAAGCAGAGCCGGTAAAACGGGAATGAAACATCCATATTCTTCTGCTCCAGGATGTATCCATATCCGCATTTCCTGCCGATATATTCTGCCTGATTGATGTTGAAACTCCAGTCGGATGAAAAATCGACTTCTTCCAGCACAATGATATCCGGCTGCTCCTTTGCAATCTGTTCTGCAATTTTATCAAGGTGTTCAAGCAGTTTTTCAGAGGTCTTGTGGCTCCGGTTTTTTGCACCGTACTTTCCACCACGTCCGTGGGCGATGTTGTAGGAGGCAAGTTTCAGGGGGGCAGCTTCGGAAACGGCTGTTGCCGGTATGTTTTCCTGGAATGAATAGACGGAAATCGGTGTCTTCAGGCTTCTGATTCTGGATGTGGCATACCAGATGAAAATAAAGGTGAACAGTACGCCAAATAATAAAGCCGCTGTTCTGAGGTATTTCCTTTTGCTGCAGGGTGATTTTTGTTTCATGCTTGATCCTTTGGAATTGCTGTTTTCTTTGATGAGTTACCACGTTTCACCAGTTGAACACAACCCGCACGGGTATGAATTGATGGAAAGTTGCCCCGGCAAAGGGCAGGCACGGGGGCCTGCCCCTACGGATGTCAGGAAGATTCTGGTGAGGTACTTACATCCTGTACCCCGGCAGATGAAGTTATGCGTTGAAAAATGGCCATATATCTTGTATTACAATCCGGAATCTGAATGCAAAACAAGGTACTGTTCATGAATCACGATCTGAAACTGACACCCGGCGGCAGTCTTCACTTTGCCGGAGACGGCGACGATATTGAAGCGGCGCCGGATGCCTGGATGAAGCGGGTTGCAGCCGCCTTTTCGTCATCTTCGGCGGAGGGCCTGTTCGCCCTTGCCGCCACCATGCCGGATCTACCGCCGGCACCGGCCCTTTCCTTCTGGCGGGATTTCGCCTGCCGC
>JBEPXL010000899.1:0-1661 GCA_041641935.1 Desulfobacteraceae bacterium
GCCCAGGGTTTTCCCTTTCAGATCAAAGCCCTGCAGCCCCTTGAGCGAAAAGTCTCCTTTCCGTGTCCGGTCAAAGGCCGTCAGCAGATTGTGGCTGATGGTCAGCAGCAGGCCAAAGACATGCTCAGCCACGGTATTTTCACCATAGGTCGGCACATTGCAGACGATGATGCCGTTCTCCTTGCAGTAACCGGCGTCGATATGATCGAATCCGGTGGAACGGGTGGCGATCATTTTCAGGTTTTCGAATTTTTCGAGAACGTCAGCGCTCAGATCAGAATAGATAAAGGCGGAGAGCACTTCCGCGTCGCGATGGTCGTCTGCCGTTTCCACCGAGAGGGGATCGACTTCAAAGGATATTTCATGATCATCCGACAGACGCTGAAACTCGTCCTGTTCCCATTGTTCGGTTTCAAAGACGACGATCTTCACAATTCCTCCCTTTTTTTTCCATTCTGCAAATACAGAAAAGACGCTGCCGGAGTCCCTTCGGGACTCTCCTTTGTACAACGGCAGCGTCTCTTGCCTGTGTCACGCCTGCGGGTGCGTTCTGCAGGGACGGTTCGTCAATAGCGGAATATCGCCGCCGCTTCGGTTTCGGTCGGCATGTTCTCCGGCGGCACCACAAACACTGTGCCGCCCTTCAGATAGGTATGGACCGTGGCAAGGTCCAGCAGATCAATATCGCCCGGTTCTTCCGTTTCATGAACATGGATGGTGTTGTTGTCCGCGTCAAAGACGCCCCACTGACGGACGCCCTCGGGAACGAAGAGCAGGTCCACCCGGCCGTTGACAGCCCCGGGAACGATCTCCCGCAGGACTTCCGAGGCACTGCCCTGCTGCCCGGCCACCTGTTCATACCGGGCCCTGGCCTGTTCCCGGTCCTTTGTGAAGCGAGGTTCCATCAGTTCCCATGCCTTTTCCTGAAACTCCTTCAGATCCCATTCTTCGGTATTGCCGTGAATTTCCTCTTCCATCAGATGCTTGTAGGAATTGGTCTCCCGGTAGATGGGAAGCAGATACTCAACACCGGCCAGAATCAGCGGGGCGTCCTCATCCCGCAGAAGATCCTGCATTCCCTTGCTGACCTGCTGGAAAAACCGGAGAATCGCATTCTTGTTGTCATCGGAGCCGGCCCCCTGGCCGTGGAAGATGGCCGCCCGTTTACCGTCCGGATGATTCCCGGTCTGTGTACCCGAGTAAAACTGGAGCTGCTTCTGGGGCAGATCGAATGCCAGCGCTTCCTGCAGGCTTGTCGGAAGCCCTTCGGGTTTGAGTTCCTCCATTTTCTGGCGGGTTCCCCGCAGTATCCGGGTATTCTTCTGGCTCAGCGCAAGGATGTAAAACCGCTGGTCTCTGCCCAGATAGGAAAGCAGGGGCTTCAGGTGAAAGCGGTTGCTGACGGTGACGACTTCATCAAAGGGAACCGGCAGACGGAAATAGCGAAGGGTGTCGGCGGACCGGAACAGCGCCAGGCCGTAGCTCTGAGATTCCCAGAAGCGTTTGTCTTCCAGCATCTCATGCAGCGGAACGAAAAACGGATCGGTAAAGGCCTGGGCATGCTGCATTTCATGCCACTGACTTTCCGCCTGGTTCAGCAGATTTTTAAACCGGATCGGGTTCTGCTGGTTATCGTTCCACTTGGGATAGGCAGGCATATA
>JBEPXL010000900.1:0-1656 GCA_041641935.1 Desulfobacteraceae bacterium
GGATATTCTCAAGGAAAAGCTGATCGAGCACCTGCTGGTGGTAAACCAGAACGGAGACCTGGTGGGGATTATCTCCGACCGGGATATCAAGCAGAGCTGGGCCTCCCCGGCCACCACCCTCAGCAGCCACGAGCTCAACTATATTCTGAGCCGTCTCACCGCCGGCATGATCATGATCAAAAAGATCATTACCATTCCGCCGGACACGACCATTGAACGGGCCGCCCATATCATGCAGGAAAACCGGATCAGTGCCCTGCCGGTCATCCAGGACGGGAAACTGGTCGGGATCATCACCACCACCGATGTCATGGGCGTGCTGCTGGAGGCCATCGGCATCGACCGGGGCGAAAGCACCCGCTTCGTGGTACTGGTGGACCGGGACCGGATCGGTTTTGTGGCCGAAATGACGCACATCCTGAAAGACCATGAGATTACCATCCGGAGTATCGTTTCCTGGCCGGACCGGGATCATGAGAAGCTCCATCATCTGGTCATGCGGGTTCCGGAACGGGATGGCGAAAAAGCCATTGCAGTACTCCGGGAGGGCGGCTTCAAAGTGCTGACCGGCTATGAACCGGACCTGACGCCCTATCTGCCCGCTTCCTCCGCCTGATCCGGTCTCTGTCCCGTCCGTGGATCACCGGGTCGTTTGTCATGCCTGCCTGACGCGCCGCCTTTTTTCCGGCGCGTCTTCTGTTTCCGCATCCCGTGCAGATTCCCCTTGAAATATAGAACACTTCCCCATACAACGTAGAACCTGTACGTCTTGAGGAAGAGGAAACCATGCGACTGAAACGAATGGAAATCACCGGATTCAAATCCTTCTGCGACCGGATTGTCATTGACTTTCCGCCGGGCGTGTCGGCCATTGTCGGTCCCAACGGATGCGGCAAGAGCAATGTGGTGGACGCGCTCCGGTGGGCGATGGGCGAGCAGAGTGTCAAGCAGCTCCGGGGCCGGTCGATGGAGGACGTGATCTTCGCCGGAACCAACGGCCGACCGCCCCTTAATCTGGCCGAAGTCTCCCTGACCCTGTCCAACGAGGAGGGCGACGGACCCGAGGAACTGAAGGATTTCACCGAAATCATGATGACCCGGCGGCTTTACCGCTCCGGGGAGAGCGCCTACCTGATCAACAAACAGCCGTGCCGGCTCAAGGATATTACCAACATCTTTCTCGGAAGCGGCATGGGGGCACGGTCCTATGCCGTGATCCAGCAGGGGAACATCGGGGCCATCACCGACGCCGGACCCGAGGAACGGCGGTTTTTCATCGAGGAGGCCGCAGGCATTACCCGGTACAAGACCCGGAAAACCGAGGCCCTGCGGAAACTTGACGCCACCCGGCAGAACCTTCTCCGGGTCACCGATATTATTTCCGAGGTGGAACGGCAGATGAACGGCCTCAAGCGGCAGGCCCGGAAGGCAGAACGGTACAGGGAGTATCAGGTCCGGATCCGGGAGCTGGACATCCGGCTGGCGGTCCATCAGCACAATGAACTGACCCGGGAGATCCGGAAGCAGAATGGACTTATCAACGGTCTACGGGATGAGGAGACGGCCCAGGCGACCCGTCTGAAGCAGCTGGATGCGGCTGTGGCCGACGTAAAGCTCCGCCGGTCCCAGAAAGGGCAGGAGATCACCCGGCAGAAG
>JBEPXL010000901.1:0-1656 GCA_041641935.1 Desulfobacteraceae bacterium
CATGCCTGCGACAATCAGACACAGCAGTACGGTGGTCCATGATCTGTTTTTTGCCATTTCCTTCATCTTCTGCATTCATTCCTCCTTGGTGCTTGAACAGGTAACACTGGTTCATGAGAGTGAACCGGCAGCAGACGACATTCCGTCCGCAGCCGGGGGCATGGCTCCGGTTGCGGTATCTGATGATCACAGGCAGCAACAAAAAAACAGGATCATCCATAGACTCGGAACCGGATACTCGGGAATCTATAGCGTACCGGGATTAGGAGAAGATGAGCATTATGTTCAGGTTTTGTTAGGTGCGACTGGAAGATGAATCGATAAAAATTCAGAAAAGACGGGCTTCCAGTAAAATCCGGAAGATGAATGATTTTTCACCAGTTTTAATACAAATTGAACATTTCTTCTGTATTCCAGTTCCCCAAACAGGGATTTTCGATCGGCCGCAGTTCTGCGGCCATTTACTTTTCAAGGAGGAAATGTATGAGTCTGTACGTCAGATGCGCCTTTATGATCCTGATCGGCATCGGCATCATTGCCGGCTGCAGTGATTCCGATTCCGATCCTGTCCCGCCGCTCATGGAGCAGCCGGAACCCGCAGCGCTGCAAAGCAAGGTTCTGAAAAACCGCGCGGCCTATATTCCGCCCCAGTGCTATACCATGACCGTAGACGGGGATGCGGAACATCAGCGGGTACACAACACCTGTTACACCTGCCATACCACCGGTTTCCGTCCGGACTTCATCAATGATGCCGATCTGCAGGAGGAATATGCCTTTCCCGGCTATGCTATGAAAAACCGGTGGGAGAACCTGTTCCGGGACCGGACGGCGGCGATCAGTGCCATCGGTGATGACGAAATGGTGGCCTATATCCGGACCTCCAATTATCTGGATGCCGACGGAGACATCATTCCCGCAGTGAAGCTGGCCGATGTGCCGGAGGCGTGGGATGAGGATGCAGACGGCGTCTGGTCCGGGTATGTGCCGGACTGCTATTTTCAGTTTGATGAACAGGGATTTGACCGCAATCCCGCCGGAGACTACACCGGCTGGCGGGCCTTTGCCTACTATCCCTTTCCGACCATTCACTGGCCCACCAACGGCAGCCCCGGAGATGCGATCATCAGGCTTCCCGAAGCGTTTCGCACCATGGGCGGCGTATTCGATGCCGAAACCTATGCCCTGAACCTCGCCATTGTGGAATCCCTGATCAAGCAGCGGAATATTGTCATTCCCGAAACCGATGAAAACATCTACGGCGTCGATCTGAACCGGAACGGCGTTCTGGATACGGCCACCCGGATCACCTTCGACTGGGCTCCCAATGAAGGGCGCAACATGCACTATGTCGGGGATGCACTGATGGATCTGCGGAATGGAAAGGTTCATCTGGCGGCGGGCCTGTATCCCGAAGGAACCGAATTCCTGAAAACACTGCGGTATCTCGATACCACAGAAGACGGCGATATTCAGATCTCTGATCGCATGAAGGAAGTCCGGTATGCCCGCAAGGCCATCTGGCGCACCTACGCCGAACTGGAAACACTGGCCCTGGATGAGGTCAAGGAACGGTATGATTTTCCGGACCGGCTGAAACTCCCCATCGGCAACATCGAAGACGGCGTCAGCAACGGCAAGGGATGGGTGCTGCAG
>JBEPXL010000902.1:0-1649 GCA_041641935.1 Desulfobacteraceae bacterium
CGACATCCGCGTGGATACCGGCGGAGTACGTCCGTTTCTGGAAGCCGGGCTGGTATCGCAGTATCTGGATTTCGACGATCTGGCCGGACTGCTCGGCGCCGCTCCCGATACCGGTGCGGCGGAAACGGCCTCTCCGGCGCAACGGGTGGAAAACGTTATTGAATCGCGGGACCGGTTTGTGCTGCCGGATGAGCCCTACAGTCTGGAACGCCTGACGGCCATCGATGCAACGGTCGAATTCCGGGGCAAAAGGGTAATGGCGCAGCATCTGCCCCTGAATGAAGTGGTGATCCGGTTTGGTCTCGATAACGGCCGGATGACATTCACCCCCCTGAAATTCGGTATCGGGGCTGGTTCAATCGGGATGCAAATTGATCTTGATACCCGGATGAACACGTTGAAAGGGACTGTTGAAACCGAAATCCGGCGGGTCAACCTGAAGCAGGTACTCCAGTACTTCGAGATCGCGGACGAGAGCTTCGGCATGATCGGCGGGCGGGCCAAGTACTGGGTCAACGGCAGATCCATTGCGGAACTGCTGGCGTCTGCCGATGGCGGCCTTTACCTTCTGATGACGGGAGGGCAGCTCGACAGTCTGCTCATCGAACTGGCCGGTCTCGATTTCGGAGAGGCACTGATCACCTATTTCAGCGGCAGTGATCCGGTCAACATTGACTGCGCCTATGCCGATCTCCATTCCAGAAGCGGAAAAATGTCGATCGAAACCTTTCTGGTGGATACGATCGATACCCTGTTTACGGCTTCAGGATACGTTGATTTCAATTATGAAACGGTGAATATTCTTCTCCATCCCCATCCCAAAGACTTCAGCCTGCTCAGCGCCAATGTTCCGCTGCAGATCGACGGTATCTTCTATGATCTGGATGTCTCTCCCGATGAATCGGAACTGGCTTCCCGCGGTGCTGCTGCCATCGGGCTGGGGCTGATCGCCGGGCCGGCGGCGCTGCTGCCGCTGATTGAAACCGGAACGGGGGATGAGCCGCCGCTCTGCGAGGGGATGATCGAATCCATTGAAGAAGCCCGGCAATGAAAGGACAACGGTACAGGATGAATGGGAAACAGATCAGGCGCTATCTGATGACAGCGGCAGCCATACTGGTTCTGTTCGGCTGTGCGGGAGTGGAACCGGGTGTCGCCGAAAAGAAGAGAGATACGGGGCTTGCGGTACGGGTCAAGGCTGCACTGATTCAGGTGCTTGCATCCGATTCCGCGCCCATCGATGTGGAGGTGGAAAAGGGGGTGGTGCGGTTACGGGGGTATGTGGAAACGGAACAATTGAAACAGAAGGCGGAGGAGATTGCGCTTGAGGTGGAGGGGGTGTTTCGGGTGATGAATGATATTGAGGTCAAATAGTGGAGGTGATGCGGCCTGGCCAAAAAACCGGAAATTCGGGTGTGTCCCACCTTTACGCATAGGTATCCGGGCTAATCCACAGTATTACAGCAGGTAGGATCACTTTGCTGCCTCCTCTGTGTAAAATGTGAGACGCCCCCTCTTTCTTCTGAACCGCCGTCAGTGATATCCGAACCGGGATTTCCAGGATCAAGAGGTTCAATCAGGCATTTCCGCCTTTTTCAAAATCCTCCCACCACTTTTCCGCATCTTCCAGGCTTTCAAAATCGAAAATG
>JBEPXL010000903.1:0-1646 GCA_041641935.1 Desulfobacteraceae bacterium
CTCGCCGACCTTTTCCGCAAAGGTCGGGTCGGCATCCTCCATGCAGTGCCGGGCCAGTTCCGCCGGTTCGCTGGTATTGAGGTACCGCGCCGGAATGATCAGGTCTGTGTCAATATCATCTCCGAATTTCCAGATTTTTCCCGTCTTCTTCATTCTTTCTCTTCCTTTATCCGATGCCTGCAGCATCCATGCTGATCATGATCTTTGACAACAGTACCTTATGAACTGACGACATCCGCCGGGCTTCCGATCTTCCCCATGATGGCCGATGCGGCTGCCACGGCCGGGTTGGAGAGATACACCTCGCTCCCCGGATGGCCCATCCGGCCCACGAAGTTCCGGTTCGTGGTGGCGATGGCCCGTTCCCCCTTTGCCAGGATACCCATGAATCCGCCGAGACAGGGGCCGCAGGTGGGCGGACTGATGACGGCCCCGGCGTCCATGAAAATATCGAACAGGCCCTCGTTCATGGCCGTCCGGTAGATCAGGGGGGTCGTCGGGATCACGATGAGCCGCACGCCCTTTGCCACCTTCTGCCCCTTCAGCACCGCCGCGGCAGACCGCAGATCCTCGATCCTGCCGTTGGTGCAGGAGCCGATCACCGCCTGATCGATGAGAACCTCCCCCACATCGCTGATGCCCCGGGTATTCTCCGGCAGATGGGGAAAGGCGACCTGGGGTTCAATATTGCTGACGTCGTACTCGATCACCCGGATATATTCCGCGTCCGGATCACTGGCATACGCCTTGTATCCCCGCACCGCCCGTTCCGACACAAACGCCTCTGTCTTATCGTCAGGGGCGACAATCCCGTTTTTCCCGCCGGCTTCGATGGCCATGTTGGCCATGGTCAGCCGTCCTTCCACGCTCAGTTCCGCGATCGCCGGTCCGGTAAACTCCATCGCCTGATAGAGCGCCCCGTCCACACCGATATCGCCGATGGTGTAGAGGATCAGGTCCTTTCCCTCCACCCACCGGTTCCGCTCTCCTGTATAAATAAACTTGATGCTTTCGGGCACTTTCAGCCAGACCTCTCCGGTGATCATGGCGGCAGCCAGATCCGTGCTGCCCACGCCGGTGGAGAAGGCGCCGAGGCCGCCATAGGTGCAGGTATGGCTGTCTGCCCCGATGACCACGTCGCCGGGCAGGACAAGTCCTTTTTCGGGAAGAATGGAATGCTCCACGCCCATTTCACCGGCATCGAAAAAGTAGGTCAGATTCTGCTCCCGGGCGAATTCACGGACGATCTGGACCTGCATGGCCGACTGGATATCCTTGTTGGGCACAAAATGGTCGGGAACCAGAATGACCCGGTCCCGGTCAAAAACGGCGTCGGCGCCGCTTTCCCGGAATTTCCGGATGGCGATGGGGGCCGTGATGTCGTTTCCCAGGGCCACATCCACTGTTGCATTGATCAGGTCACCGGGGCGGACCGTATCCAGGCCGGCATGTGCCGCCAGTATTTTTTCCGTGATGGTCATTCCCATAGCTGTTTCTCCTCTGTCTGTCCTGCCGGAAGCATCTCTGCCCGGTCGTCCCTGCTGTCATCACCGGAAAAGGAAGGCCGGCAGCGCCGTGACCCGCCTGTTCCGGATGGTTCTCTCTCTCTCTGCCGATGAATGTCCGTATCAGTCCTTGTCCGCCTT
>JBEPXL010000904.1:0-1638 GCA_041641935.1 Desulfobacteraceae bacterium
CTCCACCTGCAACCGGGTGGAACTGATGATTGCAACCCCCGATCCCGAGGCCGCCGTGGCGGCGGCCAAGCGGTACCTGTCTGAATCAAAGCACATGGCCGTCGCCGATTTCGAAAACGCCCTCTACATTCATACCGGCGACGATGCCGTTCGTCATATCTTCCGGGTCGCTTCCAGCCTCGACTCCATGGTGGTGGGGGAGCCGCAGATTCTGGGCCAGATGAAGACGGCATACCGGAACGCCACCGTCAAGAAAACATCCGGCGTCATTCTGAACCGGCTGATGCACAAAACCTTTTTTGTCGCCAAACGGGTCCGGAGCGAAACCGGCATCGGGGATCACGCCGTATCCATCAGCTATGCCGCCATCGAACTGGGGCGGAAAATCTTCGGTGATCTGGAAGGAAAAAAGGTGCTGCTGATCGGGGCCGGGGAAATGGCCGAACTGGCGGTGGAACACCTGATCCGGCACCGGGCGGGGATGATCTATGTGGCCAACCGGACCTTTGAACGCGGGCTGGAACTGGCCACCCGGTTCAACGGGCAGGCCATCCATTTTGAAGAGATTCCCGACAGCCTCCGGGAGGTGGACATCATTATCAGTTCCACCGGGGCGACCGGATTCGTTCTGAAGCGGGAGCAGGTCAGACAGGTACTCCGGCCCCGGAAAAACCGTCCGCTCTTTTTCATCGACATTGCGGTTCCCCGGGATATTGATCCGGAGATCAATCGGCTGTCCAACACCTATGTCTACGATATCGACGATCTGAAGGACGTGATCGATGAAAACATCGAGGACCGGAACCGCGAGGCCCGCAAGGCGGAACGGATCATTGATGAAGCGGTCATCCGGTTCCGGCAGTGGTACGAAAGCCTGGATGTGGTGCCGACCATCGTGGCGCTCCGGGAAAAGCTCTACGATATCGCCGAGGCCGAGGTCCGGAAGACCCTGGGCCACGCCCTGAGCCATCTGTCCGAGCAGGAGGGGCAGGCGATCCGGCGGATGAGCCGGGCAATGATCAATAAAATCATGCATGACCCGACCCTGTTTCTGAAAAACGACGGGTGTTACCGGGGCAAGTCCGTCTATCTGGATGTGACGCGGAAGCTCTTTAAACTTGACGAGGAATAGGAGATCAATGTGAAAAAGACGGCATTTCTCTTTCCCGGCCAGGGATCCCAGGCCGTGGGAATGGGGCAGGATATATATCAGGAATACGGGACGGCACGACAGCGGCTGGACATGGCCGGAGAGATCACCGGTCTGCCGGTCACCGATCTCTGCTTTACCGGGCCTATGGAGGAGCTGACCCGAACGGTCCACCTGCAGCCCGCCGTAACGGCGGTCAACCTGGCGATTCTTTCGGTCATTTCCGCAGAGGGAATTGCGCCGGACTATGCGGCCGGTCACAGCCTGGGCGAGTTCAGTGCCCTGTGCGCCGCCGGTATTACCTCGGATGAAGACACCCTGCGGCTGGTTCACAAACGGGGGGAACTGATGCACCGGGAGGCGACCCGGCACGAGGGGGCCATGTACGCCCTGATCGGCCTTCCCATCGATACGGTCGAAGAACTGGTGCGGCAGGGGCAGGCCGTGGGAACCGTCGCCGTCGCCAATCACAATGCCGAAAAGCAGAT
>JBEPXL010000905.1:0-1636 GCA_041641935.1 Desulfobacteraceae bacterium
AAGCCCTGACCGATGCCCCGGCCATCACCGATTATCTGGGGCCGGAATGCCGGACCCATTTCGATGCACTGCAGCAGGCGCTCCATGCTCTCGGGGTTCCGTATGAAATCGACAAACGGCTGGTGCTGGGGCTCGACTACTACACCCGGACCACTTTCGAGGTGCTGACCGGCTCCCTGGGAGCCCAGAGCGCCGTTGCCGGCGGTGGGCGGTATGACGGCCTTGTCAGCATGCTGGGCGGCCCGGATATACCGGCCACCGGTTTTGCCATCGGCTTTGACCGGCTGACGGAGATTTCGGCGCTCAAAGCGGAAGACTTCGGGCGGAAGCCCGATCTCTACATCGCCGCCCTCGGCCCCGCGGCGCAGACCCGGGCTGCGGCCTGGATCTGCCGGTTCGGTGTGGAAGGGATTCAGGCCGAAATGGATATGGAAGACCGGAGCCTCAAGAGCCAGATGAAGCGGGCCAACCGGATGGACGCGCCCCGTGTGCTGATTCTGGGGGAAAATGAACTCAAGGAAGGCGCGGCGACACTGCGGAACATGGCGACAAAAGAACAGATTTCCGTCTCTCTGGACGGGGATATCATCGGGAACATAAAAGCGGAAATCAAGTCCTGAGGGAAAGGAGTTTTTCCAGTGGTTGATATACTGGGTGACATGCGGCGGACGCACAACTGTAACCAGTTGGGCGAAGAGGATATTGGCAGGGAAGTGGTGCTGATGGGCTGGGTCCAGCGTCGCCGGGACCACGGCGGCGTCATTTTTGTGGACCTGCGGGACCGGCAGGGGCTGACCCAGGTGGTCTTCAACCCCGAGGTGAATCCGGCGGTTCACGAAAAGGCACACGCCATCCGGGGGGAATACGTTCTTGGTGTGCGGGGAACGGTGGACCGCCGCCCCGAAGGCATGATCAATCCCAACCTGGTCACCGGGTCCATCGAGGTGATGGTGTCGGAACTCCGGATACTGAACGAGGCGGAAACCCCTCCGTTCATGATCGAGGACCGGGTCGATGTCGCAGAAAATACACGGCTCCAGTACCGCCATCTCGACCTGCGCCGCCCCGGGCTCCAGAAGAATATCATCACCCGCCACCGGGCCACGGCCGCGGTCCGGAACTTTCTGAACCGGGAGGGCTTTCTGGAGATTGAAACGCCGATGCTCACCCGGAGTACGCCCGAAGGGGCGCGGGACTATCTGGTGCCGAGCCGGGTCAATCCGGGCCAGTTTTATGCATTGCCCCAGTCCCCCCAGCTCTTCAAGCAGCTGTTCATGATTTCCGGGTTCGACCGGTATTACCAGATCGCGCGCTGCTTCCGGGATGAAGACCTCCGGGCCGACCGCCAGCCGGAGTTTACCCAGATCGACATGGAAATGAGTTTTGTGGGCGAAGAGGATATCATGAACATCTCCGAGGCGATGATGGCGTCGCTGTTCAAAGAGGTTCTGGATCTGGAACTGACCCTGCCGTTTCCGCGCATGGACTACCGGGAGGCCATCGACCGGTACGGGCTGGACAAGCCTGACGTGCGGTTTGAACTGGAACTGCGGGAAGTCTCCGACATTGTCCGGGATTCGGGGTTCAAGGTCTTTGCCGGCGTGGTCGAAAAGGGCGGCATCGTCAAGGCGCTCAA
>JBEPXL010000906.1:0-1627 GCA_041641935.1 Desulfobacteraceae bacterium
GGGCCACCGCGCAGAACATGCCCATCAGAAAGAGAATGCCGGAGAGGGCGAGTACATGGCTGTAGGGAACGATCATTGGTCCTCCTCGGTCGGTTTGGGAGTGATTTCGGCCGGTTCCTTCCCCAGGTGGAGCGCGCCCACCAGCGCGATCAGGAGCAGCATGGAAGCGATTTCAATGGAAAGCCAGTGCGCCTGGAACAGATACATACCGAACCGCAGCGGCTCGGCAATGGCCGCCTCCAGCATGGTGTCATCCGATGAAATCGCCAGAAAGCTCCCCAGAATCAGAAAGAGAAAACAGATCCCGAACGCCGGCAGTCCCTGCCGCACGGGAAACAGATTCTTCTCAAGCCCCGCGTCCTTCAGCATCATAATAATGAAAAGGAACAGAATCATGATCGCACCGGCATAGATGATCACCTCCAGGGCCGCCAGCAGGGGCGCGCCGAGAAGGTAAAAGAGCATGGCGGTTCCGAAAAACGAGACGACCAGATAGATGATCGTATGAATCATGTTCCGCCGGGTAATGGCAAGCCCCGTGGAAAGCAGAATCACGGCGGCGAACAGATAAAACAGAACAGCATGGAGCGTCATAGTCGTGTACCTGTATGCAATGGGCGGTTATCGATGGCAGAATGCTAGGGCATATTGCTTTTGACATCGACAGGCGGTTTTTCCTTGATGTGCTCGCCCTTTTTGCCGACGTTGGTGGAAACCCCCGCGTATTTATAAAAATTGTATTCCCTGTCCTTGCCGACGCTGTCCACCAGGAGACGATCTTTCTCATAGGTGAGATCGAGGATGTCCTGGTTACAGATTTCAAAGTCCGGCGTCAATTGTATGGCCGAGGTCGGACAGGCTTCTTCGCACAAGCCGCAGTAGATGCACCGGGCAAAGTTGATCCGGAACCAGCGGGCGTACCGGCGGCCGTCGGGCATTTCGTCGGACTGCATGGAAATGCAGCTGACCGGGCAGGCGGCGGAGCAGAGGTAGCAGGCCACACACCGCTCATTGCCGTCGGGGTCCCGCGTCAGGACGATCCGGGCACGGGAGCGTTCCGGCAGCGGCCGTTTGTATTCCGGGTACTGCTCGGTAATGGGCTTCCGGAACAGGTGTTTGAAGGTGGTGGCAAAACCGTCTGCCAGTGCTTTTATGGATGTGAAGACTTCAGTCATATTACCTCACTTACGCTGCAATCAGAATAAACATGCCCGTCAGGACAATGTTGGCCAGGGAGATCGGAATCAGGTACTTCCAGCCCAGGGCCATGAGCTGATCATACCGGAGACGGGGCAGGGTTCCCCGGATCCAGATCATCACCAGGGAAAGCGCGATGATCTTGATCAGCAGCCAGACCACCGGCGGCAGCAGGGGGCCCCGCCAGCCGCCCAGGTAGAAAATCGACAGCAGCGCGCCGAATACCTGAATGTGGACATACTCCCCGATAAAAAAGAGCCCGAACCGCATGCCGCTGTATTCGGTGTGGAACCCCGCGCCCAGTTCGTTTTCGGCTTCGGGCAGGTCAAAGGGAATCCGTTTGCTCTCGGCCAGGGAACTGATAAAAAAGATGACAAATGAGACCGGCTGCACCAGAATAAACCAGTAATCGGCCTGGGCGTTGACGATA
>JBEPXL010000907.1:0-1624 GCA_041641935.1 Desulfobacteraceae bacterium
CATGCCAGATGATCTGCTGCATCCGGATCAGATCGATGATGCCCGCAAAGGTGTCTTCCACGCCGACGGGCAGCTGAATCAGCACCGGGTTGGCCTTCAGCCGCTCCCGCATCATCTCGATGGCGGCGAAATAATCCGCGCCGATCCGGTCCATCTTGTTGACAAAGGCCATTTTCGGGACATGATACTTGTCCGCCTGCCGCCAGACCGTCTCTGACTGGGGTTCCACTCCGCCGACGGCGCAGAAGACACCGATGGCCCCGTCGAGTACCCGGAGCGAGCGTTCCACTTCAATGGTGAAATCCACATGACCCGGGGTGTCGATGACCTGAATATCCTTGTCTTTCCACTGGCAGGTGGTGACGGCCGAGGTGATGGTGATGCCCCGTTCCTGTTCATCCGTCATCCAGTCCATTACGGCTTCCCCGTCATGGACTTCGCCGATTTTGTGGGAGCGGCCTGTATAATAGAGGATGCGCTCGGTAACGGTGGTCTTGCCCGCATCAATATGGGCGATGATTCCGATATTCCTTAAATTTTCTACATTGGTCTTTTTCATTGCAGTATACGCTTTCCTGGAAGAGACGCCGAGAAGGGCTTTTTGTCTCAATCCGGCTGTTTGATTCCGTTCGGTTATCGTCGAAGTCGGTTTCTGAAGCGCTGTATCGGTTGTTTTCCGCAGAGAATCACTGGCTGGTCCATACAACCGGATTCCGGATGGTCAGGATAAACGCCCGGCCCTGGCAGCGCAATCCTGTGGAACAGACGGGATACACGGAGAGAACGGTTTATCTGCCCAGACGTTTCATGGTCTCTTCATAGACCTTGCGGTCGCTGTCCGAAAAAAGGACAAAGAACACTTTTTCGATGGACGGGTGGGATTCCAGAAATTCAGCGGTGGTGTTGATGGCGATCCGGCTCGCTTCGTCGATGGGGTATCCGTACACCCCGCAACTGATGGCCGGAAAGGCGATGGTGCCGGCATTTTTCTCTGCCGCAAGCTGCAGGCTGTTCCGGTAGCACGACCGGAGCAGGTTGCTGTCCGCCGGTTTGCCGCTGTATACCGGTCCGACGGTGTGGATGACGTATTTGGCAGGCAGCTGATATCCGCCGGTAAGGCGTGCCTCTCCGGTGGGGCATCCGCCGATGCTGCGGCATTCCGCCAGAAGTTCCGGTCCTGCCGCCCGGTGGATGGCGCCGTCCACACCGCCGCCGCCGCGCAGGGACGTGTTGGCTGCGTTGACGATGGCATCCGTCTCCATTCTGGTAATATCGCCCTGAACCACTTCCATCCGGTCAAGAATCTCCCGTTTCATCCGTCTCTCCTTTCCCCCCATCCAGCGTTCCGTTTACAGATCGTACAGCGTTTCATCCCGGTAAGGTTCGGCCCGGCGGAACCGGTCCGCCTTGCCCTTTTTCATCTGGGACAGCAGAAACGGGTCTTCCGACTCCAGAATATCGCCCATTTCGGCTTCGATCTGTTCCGGGTCTTCTCCCCGTTCCATCCGTTCCAGCGCCTCTTCCATTCCGCTGCCGAGCTTCATTCCCGTCATATCCGTCAGTTTCCGCATCATGGCGGCCGCCTGCCGGGGGTCGTCCTCGTTGATGTTTTCCGCCTCCCGGC
>JBEPXL010000908.1:0-1619 GCA_041641935.1 Desulfobacteraceae bacterium
CCCCCGGGGTTTTGCCGGTCTGACGGCCGTTGTACAGGGCCTGGCCGATGGCCTCATGCCAATGATCGGCATAGGCGAATTCCACGGCGTGGGTGGGGGTGAGGCAGTCGCAGGTGGTGCCGTCGGCCATTTTGGCGGATGGGTCGCCGTCGGCGGATTCGCACCAGCGGGTGCGGTACCAGTCCATCGGATGGGCCCGATTGTCGCCCATCCAGACCGGTACGGCGATGATCAGGATCAATCCGACGAAAAAGGCCGCTTTGGCGACGGAGCCCGGGCGTTTCCAGTTTTCTAAAAATTTATACATTCGGCCGTCCGGGCACCTCTTGTTTCAGTGCCGCATCCGGAATTCTATCCGAGCTGCTGCTGCACATCATCCACGACCTTTTCCACCAAATTCCGGTACTCGGCCAGTTTCTCTTCGGTCATGGCCTCGAACCGAAGGACCAGGGCGGGCTGGGTGTTGGAGGCCCGGACCAGTCCCCATCCGTCGTCGAAGAGCACCCGCACGCCGTCGATGTCGATGACCCGGTACCGCTCGCGGAAGTAATCGGTTACTTTTTCCACCACCTTGAATTTTTTGCGGTCGGGGCAGTCCACCCGGATTTCCGGAGTGGTGACGGTTTCGGGCACATCGGCCAGTAATTCGGAAATCCGTTTGCCGGTTTTGGAAAGGATTTCCAGCAGACGGCAGGATGCATAGATGGCGTCGTCATAGCCGAGATACCGGTCTTCAAAGAACATGTGGCCGCTCATTTCGCCGGCCAAGGCCGCGTTTTCATCCCGCATCTTGCTCTTGATGAGGGAGTGGCCGGTCTTCCACATGATAGCCCGGCCCCCGTTTCGAGTGATGTCGTCGTACATGACCTGGGAGCATTTGACCTCGGAGATGAAGGTGGCGCCCGGTTTTCGGGAGAGGATTTCCCGGGAGAAGAGGATCATCAGCTTGTCGCCGTAAACGATCCGGCCCTGTTCATCCACCACCCCGATCCGGTCGCTGTCGCCGTCGTAGCCGATGCCCACATCGAGGCCTTTTTCTTTGACCAGGGCGATCAGGTCCTGAAGGTTTTCCAGGACGGTGGGATCGGCTTCGTGGTTGGGGAAGGTTCCGTCCATGTCGCAGTAGAGGTCATGGACTTCGCACCCCAGGGCCTTGAGCAGGGGGACGGCCACCACCCCGCCGGTCCCGTTGCCGGCATCCACCCCCACCTTGAGCGGGTTGGGCAGGTCGATGTTCTGCCGAATGTAGGCCTGATATTCTTCCGTGAGATTCTGCGCCGAGCGGGACCCGTTTCCTTCCGTGAAGGCGCGGTCGTCGATGATTTGCCGGATTTCCTGAATGTCTTTGCCGTGGACTGAATCCGGCCCCATGCAGATTTTAAAGCCGTTGTATTCTTTGGGGTTGTGGCTGGCGGTCACCATCACCCCGCCTTCCTGCTTCAGAAACTGAATGGAAAAATACAAAAGCGGCGTGGGGCAGACCCCGATGTCGATGACGTCGCACCCGGCCCCGGTGAGCCCGTCGATCAACCGGGCCGCATAGGCGTCGGAGGTGAGGCGGCAGTCCCGGCCGACGGTGAGCCGGGTGCATCCGCGGCCCTTCAGGTAGGTGGCGATTC
>JBEPXL010000909.1:0-1613 GCA_041641935.1 Desulfobacteraceae bacterium
AGCCGGGCCGTCCCGCGTGGAAGCGGATTCCCTGCAGGAGAGCGAAACCCGGTTCCGGAAAATATTTGAAACCAGCCCCGACGCCATTGCCATCAGCCGGATGGACGGAACCCTTGTGGAGGTCAACGAAGGGTTTGTACTGGCCACCGGCTACGACCGGGAAACCGCCATCGGCCGGCGCACACTGGACATCGGCTTCTGGCTCGATGCCGAAGACCGGGAACTGCTGCTGAACAAACTGCAGGAAAACCAGATTGTCAACAATCATGAAATGCAGTTCCGCAACCGGAACGGATCGGTACGGACCGGACTGATCTCGGCCAGCATGATTAATCTGAAGCAGGAGAACCGGATTCTGTTCATGCTCCGGGACATTACCGAACGAAAGGAAGCCGAAGCGGAAAAAACAGAACTGGAAAAACGGCTGCGCCAGGCCCAGAAGATGGAGTCCATCGGCACCCTCGCCGGGGGCATTGCCCATGATTTCAACAATATTCTGTTTCCGATTATCGGGTATACGGAAATGATGATGGCCGATGTTCCCGAAGAGAGTCCGGCCATGGAGAGCCTGGAGGCGATTTACCAGTCGGCCCAGCGGGCCCGGGAACTGGTCTGGCAGATTCTGACCTTCAGCCGGCAGGATGACCAGGACCGGCAGCCGATACAGGTCGAGCCCATCATCAAGGAAACCATCAAGCTGATGCGCTCCACCATTCCGACGACCATCGAAATCCGTTCGGAAATCTTCCAGAGTGATCAGCGGATCGTCGCCAATCCGACCCAGATCCACCAGATTGTCCTGAACCTTTGCACCAATGCCTACCATGCCATGCAGGCCGACGGCGGCCTGCTGGAAGTGTATCTCATTGAAGAAGAACTCACCAGCGACCAGCAGATGAATGACGCCCTGCTCTATCCGGGCTCCTACCTGAAACTGTCGGTGCGGGATACAGGCAAGGGCATACCGGCAGAGGTGCTGCACCGGATCTTTGAACCCTATTTCACGACAAAGCCGCCCGGCAAGGGAACCGGGCTGGGATTGTCGGTGGTCCACGGTATCGTAAAGGTACTCGGCGGAGAAATCATCGTGGAGAGCGAACCCGGAAGCGGAACGACATTCACGGTATATCTTCCGTCAGATCCGGCGGAATCCGTAGAGGATACATTGCTGGATCACCAGGAGACGCCGACGGGGCATGGCCGCATCCTGCTGGTGGATGATGAGAAACCGATTGTACTGATGGCGGCAAAAATGCTCACGCGGCTCGGGTATCAGGTCACGCAGGAGACCGATCCCGACGCGGCACTGGCACGGTTCCGTGAAAACCCCTGTGACTTCGACCTGCTGATTACCGACATGACCATGCCGAAAATGACCGGGGCCCAGCTTGCCGGAGAAATTTTTGCCATCCGCCCTGCCCTGCCGGCCATTCTCTGCACCGGATTCAGCGACCGGATTTCAGAGAAAGGGGCCAAAGCCATCGGTATCGGGGAATATCTGATGAAACCCATCAGCCGCCGGAAACTGGCCGAAGCGGTTCACCGCTCCCTCCGGACAGGAGACGCAACCGCTGACAACCCGATCAACTGATCGCTCCGTACTCAGTCTTTAC
>JBEPXL010000910.1:0-1600 GCA_041641935.1 Desulfobacteraceae bacterium
TGAAGAGTATCTTCCGCTCAATGACCTCTTCCGGGTGATTGCCGATGAACTCGGCGTCGCACCCCCCTGGATTCGGGTTCCGATGTCGCCGATGCTGGCGCTGGCCTGGGCCTGTGAGCAGGTCTGCGTTCCGCTGGGAATCGAGCCGCCCCTTCACCGGCGTCGCGTCAGTTTCTTTCAGAATGACCGGGCCTTTTCGGTGGAAAAGGCCAAACTGCTTCTGGATTTTCAGCCGCGTGTTTCCCTTCGGGAGGGAATTCAACGGACCATTCACTGGTACCAGGAAAACGGATGGCTGTAGAGCAGCCGCTTTATGACGACCATTCAATCTTGACAGACATGCACCGGTGCATAAATGACGGACAGAAATGATACCCGCCGTTCCCGGGACATCTGGGATCCGGAAACCCAAGGTGCGGACAGGACAGCACTCCAGTCTTCCCTGACCGAAGGAAAGACATCAGCCCTGGAGAAGTACCAGGAAATTTTCGTCGGCTCTTCCGGGCTGGCGAAGATAGTCCGCTATGAACTGCTGACCGCCTTTCTCGGTCCCTTGCCCGGCGGGGCGGGAATGCTGCTGCGGAAAATATTTTATCCCCGTATTCTCGGAAGAGTAGGGCGGAATGTGGTGTTCGGAAGATCGATGACCATCCGTCATCCCCATAAAATCCGGATCGGGGACAATGTGGTGTTTGATGATTATGCCGTGCTGGATGCCAAAGGCACGGACAACACCGGTATTTTGATCGGCGACAATGTCCTGATCGGAAGAAGTACGGTCATCAGTTGTAAAAACGGGGATATTGTCATCGGAAAAAATTCCAATATCGCCATGAACTGCTTCATCCAGTCCGCAGCAGAAGTGAAGATCGGAAACAATGTTCTTTTTTCTGCCTACTGCTATCTCATCGGCGGGGGAGATCACAGGACCGACCGCACGGATATTCCGATCATGGCACAGGGGCAGGCCGTAAAGGGGATAAGGGTGGAAGATAACTGCCTGCTGGGAGCCGGTGTCCTGGTGCAGGATGGGGTCACCATCGGGCGGGATGCCGTCATTGGAACCGGCGCGGTTGTCCGGGAGGATGTGCCGCCGTTCGGCATCGCCGCCGGTGTTCCGGCCAGAGTGGTAAAAATGAGAAAATAAGGGGAGGGTGTTCCGGGGAAATCAATGAAGAAAATTCGTGTGATTCACGTCTGTGACAAATTCGGCGTCAAAGGGTCCAGTATTCATGGGGTAAGCCGCCTTTTTTCCTGGTGGATGCCGCGGTTTGACCGGAAGCGGTTTGATGTCCATCTGGTCGGACTGCGGAAAGAAGACCCGGCAACGGAGAATCTGAAACGGCAGGGAATTGATGTGATCTCTCTGGAACGGGGAAAATTCGATTTTTTTACCGTCGGTGATATTGCCCGTGTCACCGATCAGTATCAGGCGGATATTCTTCATCTGCATGGATACGGGGCTTCCAATTTCGGTCGCATGGCAGCCGGAGGCCGCAAGGTGAAGGTTATTCTTCATGAACATTTTGTCGATCCTTCCTATCCTGCCTACCAGATCCCTTTTGACTGTTTCCTTGCCGGCAGAATCGACTACGGCATC
>JBEPXL010000911.1:0-1595 GCA_041641935.1 Desulfobacteraceae bacterium
GAACATGCAGACGATTCAGGGTCTGAAACGGAAAATCGACAGCACTGAAGACCTTCAGTCGGTGGTCAAGACCATGAAGTCGCTGGCCGCGGTCAATATCCGGCAGTACGAACGGGCCACCCGGGCCCTGCAGGACTACTACCGGACCGTGGAGATGGGGCTTCAGGTGGTGCTCAAGGAACGCTCCCGAACCCGGCTGACCCTCAAGACCGGCCCCAGGGGCCGAATCGGGGCCGTGGTCTTCGGGTCCGACCAGGGAATGGCCGGCTCCATTAACGAGCAGATCGTCAATCACGCCCTCGATACCCTTGGGAAAGAACCCGATCAGGAGGAGGAACTGGTGATTCTGGCGGTGGGGGAACGGGCCTTCGGTCAGCTCGACGATGCCGGCCGCGCCGTGTCCGACACATTCACCGTGCCCGGTTCGGTATCCGGGATTACGCCCTATGTTCAGGAGATCGTGATGCGGATCGAGGCCTGGCAGGCGGATTACGGGGTCAACCGGGTCTTTCTGTTCCACAGCCGCCCCACCTCCCAGGCCGGCTTCCGGCCCTTCACCGTCCGGCTGCTGCCCCTGGACCGGGCCTGGCTGGAGCGGCTCGGAGAACGGGCGTGGGACTCCCGGGCGCTTCCCACCTTCACCATGGACCCGGAGGCCCTCTTTTCCGCCCTGGTCCGGGAATACCTTTTCGTCTCCATCTTCCGCGCCTTTGTGGAATCCCTGGCCAGCGAAAACGCCAGCCGCCTGGCCTCCATGCAGGGCGCGGAAAAGAATATCGGCGAGCGCCTCTCGGAGCTCAACAACCAGTACCATCAACAGCGCCAGATGTCCATCACCGAGGAGCTTCTGGACATCGTCGCCGGTTTCGAGGCGATGAAGGAATCCTGATATGACCAAAAAAACAGATGCGGAAGCGGTAAAGACCGCGGCCCAGTGCCGCCACTACGCCATGTGCAAAATCGATTACCTGGGCACCGGTCTCTGCCGCCCCGGCCGGGACAAAGGTTTTGTCAGCTACTATCCCCAGGGCCGAATGGATATCTACCACGCCCTCAGCAAAGGCCTGATTCCGGTCACCCCCCGGCTCAAGGATATCGCCGACACCTGCACGCTCTGCGGCCACTGCGACAAGCAGTGCTATTTCGTCACCGAACTGCGGATCGGCCGGGTGATGCAGGCCCTGAAAGATTATGTGGATGCGGTGCCGCCGGAACAGGTCGTACCGGGGCCGGAACCGGACGAATTTCTGCGCGGCGCAAAGGAGATCGTGGGTTCGGAATGGGCGTCCTCGGACCCGGCCGTGTGCATCGCCTACGCCACCGATCCGTCTCCCGGATTGGGTCCCTGCGTACCCCGGGCGGTGGCCATGCCCGAATCCACACAACAGGTGAGCGATCTCATCAAACTGTGCAACCGGGAAAAGGTCCCTTTCGTGGTCCGGGGAAACGGCTCCAGCGTCATCGGCATGGTCTTTTCCGAAGGGCTGGTCCTGGACATGGGCCGCATGAAGGAGATCGAAATCGACCGGGACAACTGGTCCGCCCGAGTCGGCGCCGGGGTGGCGGCCTGTGACCTCCAAAAGGCGGCGGACCGG
>JBEPXL010000912.1:0-1591 GCA_041641935.1 Desulfobacteraceae bacterium
AGAAAACCAGGAAGAAGAACGTCAGGAAGAACAGGACAGCTTCGCCGATCTTTTCGCCTCCTATGAAGGGGCCATGGCGGAAGACATACAGGTAGGCGACAAGATCAAGGGAGAAATCATCTCCATAGGCATGGACATGGTCTTTGTCAACACGGGCTCCAAGATCGACGGCGCAGTGGAAAAAACGGAACTGCTCGATGAAAACGGGGAACTGCCGTATCAGGTCGGGGATCCCCTGGAGCTGTATGTGGTCGCGTTTGATGAAAACGAAATCCGCCTCTCCCGTGCCCTGTCGGGCATCGGCGGGCTGAACATGCTGCAGGATGCCTATGAAGCCAGAATGCCGGTGGAAGGCCGGGTGGCCGAACAGGTCAAGGGCGGTTTCCGGATCGAGCTGATGCGTCACAGGGCCTTCTGCCCCATCAGCCAGATCGATACCCGGTATGTGGAAAACGCGGACGAGTATATCGGCGGAACCTACCAGTTTCAGATTGTGCAGTTCGAGTCCAGGGGCAAAAACATTGTCGTCTCCCGCCGGAAACTGATGGAAAAAGAGCAGAAGGAAGTCCGGAAGGAGTTTCTCCGGGATCTCGAAGTGGATCAGGTACTCACGGGCCGGGTCACCAACCTGATGCCCTACGGCGCATTCGTGGAACTGGTCCCCGGCGTGGAGGGAATGGTTCATGTTTCCGAGATGAGCTGGTCCCGGGTGGACAAGCCCGACGAGGTGGTGAAGAAGGATGAAGAGGTAACGGTCAGGGTGCTCCGGATCGAAGCCGGAAAAAAACCGGATGAACCACGGCTATCCCTTTCCCTGAAACAGGTGACCGGTGATCCCTGGGAGTCGGAAATCCAGAAATTCCGCATCGGCGACAAGGTCCGGGGACGGGTGACCCGGCTCGTCGATTTCGGCGCATTTGTGGAGATCGCCCACGGCGTGGAAGGGCTGGTTCACATCAGTGAAATGAGCTACGCCCGGCGGGTGAACCGACCCGGCGATGTGGTGCAGGAAAATGAAAATGTGGATGTGATGATCAAGGATATGGATATGGGAAACCGCCGCATATCCCTCAGCATCCGTGACGCCGAAGGGGATCCCTGGGTCGGTATGGAAGAACGCTACGAAATCGGCCAGCGGGTCGAGGGAACGCTGGAGAACAAAGAACAGTTCGGTCTTTTTATCTCCCTCGAACCGGGCATCACCGGCCTTCTGCCCCGGTCCAAGATGAGCAGGTCCGCCAGCGCCGCGGCCCTCGACAAACTCAATCCCGGAGATACCGTTACCGTGGTCGTCGAGGAGATCGACACGTCCGGACGGAAAGTCACCCTTGCCCCGGGCGATGCCAGAGAAGAGGGAAACTGGAAAAAATATTCCGACAAACCCGCCAGGAGCAGCGGTTCCCTCGGTTCACTGGGTGAAAAACTCAAGGAAGCCCTGGAGTCGAAAGAATAACAGGCGGCGGCTTTACCGCTTGAAACGGGAGTAGACATCGGCGCTCAGGTCAGCGATTCCCTCCCCTGCCTTCAGGTAGTGGTACCCCACCGCCGCGATCATGGCGGCGTTGTCCCCGCAGTACCGGAGGTCCGGACT
>JBEPXL010000913.1:0-1585 GCA_041641935.1 Desulfobacteraceae bacterium
GTGAAACTGCACGTAGTCCGGCACCGTAAACACCTGTACCCAGCGGACCGGATCATTGTTATCGAAATGGGCCCGCTCCTTTCGGATTTCCGGGTGCAACGGAATGATATATTGATGGCAAAAAAAACATTTCTCCATCGGCGGGATCCCCGCCTTCATCGACTGATCCACAAAGGAATGGCAGAAACGGCACTGGATCTGCTTCACGCCGGCATGCACCCGATGGCTGAAGGGGATCGGCTGCTCGGGACCCAGGTCCGTGGCCGGGTAGACGAACCAGAGGTAAGATGCCGCGACACAGATCAGCAGCGTCAGGCAGATCATCAACCGCCAGTATTTCTTTGTGGCCGGATAGGGCCGATGGTACGATTCCCGGTTCAAAGGCTCACCCGAAATGTTGAACGACACAGGGTTTATATCGATCCGAACTCATATTCTTTCCGGATCTTTTCGATCTTTTCCGAATCCATGCTTTCCAGAAACAGCGGGTCCGACAGGGGCAGCCGGGGAGATCGCGCCAGGAACAACATGGCGCAGGCCGCCACCGACCCCAGAAATCCGGCGGAAATCGCCACTTCCCGGAAACCGAGGGGAAACCCCTCCCCTTTCCACAGGGACGGAACGATCAGAAGAAAGCGTTCCAGCCACATGCCCACCAGAATGCCGATGTTCAGGACCACCATCGGGACGGGCTTCATCTTGATCTTCCGGTTGAGAAGCACGATCAGGGGAAAGATGAAGATCAGCAGCAGAACCGCCAGCAGAAACGGCCACCACGGGTAAAACCGGCTCCTGAGGATCAGAAACGCGGTCTCCTCCGGGAGCGCCCCGTACCAGATGAGCAGCACCTGGGAGAAGAAAAAATCGCCCGTCACCAGGGTGAACCCCAACAGCGTCTTGCCCAGATCGTGGTAGTGTTCAGGTCCGACGAACGCCGACGATTTGCGGTTGACGATCACCGTCGTGATAAAGATCGCGGCCACCGCGGCATAGCCGCACCCGGTCAGGAAATAGAGGCCGAACAAGGTGCTGAACCACTCCGGATCCAGCGACATGACCAGATACAGGCGAAGATGGTGAAAATGAACAGATAGACTACCGAAAAGAGCATGGAGAGGAGTCGTTGTATCCGCCGGTTTCTTTCCAGGCGGCCGTCGTCGTCCGGAACGGGTCCGCCGGGAGATCGCAATACCTTCCGGTCGGCACCGACGGAAAAGGCGACCAGGGCGACGGAAAGCGCCGCCAGAACAAACAAACCGATCCCCTCCCTGATAAAGAAAAACCCTTCGTTGAGATAGGCGAGCTTGGCCAGCACCGGGTCGGTGATCCAGGGAAATATATCGCGCCGGCCCGGAAAGAGCACCCAGAAGAGCAGATAGCTGACCGGCGCAAAGGCCGCCAGGGCTTCCGCCGGCCGCTTCATGGGTCTCGTCCCCTTCGCGTTGAGGATATTCATCAGGGAGAGAAAAAAGGCGGAACCGAAGGATAGCCCCGACCAGAATACAAAGTTGACCAGATAGGCATGCCACGTCCTCGCGGATGACGCGCCGCCGATGCCGAAAAGAAAAACGGATCGGAAGAGCAC
>JBEPXL010000914.1:0-1582 GCA_041641935.1 Desulfobacteraceae bacterium
GGAACCTGCGGCGACGACCCGTAACACCGTGGCAGCGGTTCTACCGGTCGTCATTGCATCAAATCGGGCCATCAAGACGGGCCACCAAAACGGGTTTACTTCATGATCCGGGAATCCGGATGATCGTCCTGCCATTCATCCCATTCGGTATCCGCGGATTCAATGACGGGAAGCCATCGCTGAAAATAGGGCCCCTGAATTCCCTTCAGTCCTTTTTCATACGGATACCAGAGGGTATCCGTCTCTTTGTCGTACAGAACGAAGGTATTGTCATAGGTCCAGCCCGAAGGCGCCAGGGTCAGTACCCGTCCGTCAATCTCGCGGCTGTACACAGCCGCCAAATCGGCCAGCGGTCAGTAGCCGACCGTAATCGCCTCCCCGGCGATACTGGTGTTGGCAATTTCGTGCCGGACCAGTTTCCGGACGGAAAAGGCCTGGGCCTCTTCCCCGCCGGCAATGCCGATTACCCGCATGTTCCGGTACACCCACCGGTTGTTTTCCGCAAAATGGGAATCATCGAGGGTCTGAAAGGCATGGCGTCCGATGCCATACTGGAATTTTTCCGGCGCAAATCCCAGGGTTTCGGCCCGGGTGACATTCCACCGTTCGCCGTGCTGATCGATAATGAAGACCTGACCGCCGTCTTTCTCCACCCGGGCCCCCCAGCCCGGAACGGCAAGGCAGAGAATGCTGATGCTGATGAAAATGATGGATACGGTTCGGTTCATGCTGGACCTCCTTGCGGTATGATGAATCTGCTGTAACCGATTGTATTCTTCTGTCGGGGAGCGGAACAGATCATCACACAGGGGAAGCCGGGAAAAATGGACCCGGTACGCCGGGGATGCAGGGAAATCCTGCGAAACGCCCGTTATTCAGCCCTTTTTTCCTCTTCGGAGAGAACGGATTTGATGCGTTCCCTGGCTTCCGGAGAAAGGCCGGCCGGCGGATGACCGCCATTTTCCGTGGCGGGCGGCAGTCTGGCCAGATCCTGCAGTACCTGCATCTGCCGCTTGAAGCGGGAACAGTATCTGCACATCATGAGATGTATCCGCATCCAGACCCGCCGGGAAAACGGCAGGGGGCGGTCAAGGGACTCGGATACCATCCGGGTGACTTCTTTACAGTCGGGCATAAAATGCATCAGCATCACTCCTCTCCGGGACGCTGGTCGAACCAGGACGCTTCAAGACATCGCCGCAGATACATGCGGGCCCGGTACAGCATCGTCCAGCAATTGGTCGCGGAAATGCCGAGCGCCTGACAGATTTCCTCCGTACTCAGTCCTTCCAGTTCCCGCATGGAAAAGGCATCGGCCAGTCGCTGCGGCACTTCCGCCATGCATTTATAAAACACATCCATGAATTCCTTCTGTTCATAGGCCATCATCGGGTTGATGCGCCACCGGCTCGGCCGGATCAGCCATCCCCCTCTGTCATTGAACAGATCGTCCACTGCATCGGCATAGCCGTTGATATGTTCCATCGGCTTCTCCCGGCTCTGACGGCGGATGTGGTCGATGATCTTGTGCTTCAGGATACCCGTCAGCCACGTCTTTACCGTGGACTGTCCCTTGAATCGT
>JBEPXL010000915.1:0-1579 GCA_041641935.1 Desulfobacteraceae bacterium
TCTCTCCTGTGCTTCCGACCGCCCTTTGTTTCCGGTTCACTCTCCGGAATACTCCGGGGAACCTGTTCTTTGAAATATTCCTCCGGCGGTTTATCGTCATAAGGCCATGCATCCAGCACTTTCAGCACATAATCCGCCGGATTCTTGTTATGGCTGTCCATGATATCGAACTGCTCAAAATATGAAACCGCTTCCTTTGCAGGGCCGAAATAGGCGACAGTACCGCCGCGATTGATGAGAAGCAGGTTGTCCAGATTTTCAAAGATGGCTTCGCTGGGCTGGTGGATGGTCATCAGCATCGTCTTCTGATAGGTGCTGCTGATCTCTTTCAGCAGACCGACCACATGCTCTGAATCCACGGAAGAGAGACCGGACGTCGGTTCATCCAGAAACAGCAGCAGGGGAGTTCTGACAAGCTCATGGGCAATGTTCACCCGCCGCCTTTCTCCACCGCTCAGTCCCCGCTGGTCCGGGTCTGCCGAGCCGATCTTCGTGCCTAGCAGCATGCCCAGCCGTTCACCGGTAAATCCCATTCTCACCAGCACATCTTCGATCAGGTTCTGGCGTACACCTTTCTGCATGTCCGGGTAACCGAGCCGAAGACAGTAGTGAAGAGACTGGTACACGGTCAGTTCCGGAATCAGGGTATCTTCCTGGGGAACATAGCCGATAATATCCTTGACCAGACCGGAGCTTTTATGAACATCGAAAATGCCGACCATCACCTTGCCTTTTTCCGGCTTCAGGTAACCGCTGAGCAGGTTCAGCAGGACCGTTTTCCCCGCCCCGCTGGGCCCCATTATACCGGTGAGGGTTCCGGGTTCGGCAGTGATGGAGATCTCATTTGCCAGCACTCTCCGGGGATGCAGGCCCAAGAGCGTTTTCGCCGCGTGCGTAATACGATCTGGAAAACCGGTTTTTTCTTCTGTTCTGGCGTCGGGTATCGTGAAGAAAATATTGTAGGCCTGCACCCCGACACGGTCGCGTCCCAACAGCAGGGTAGGGCCGATTTCCACGGGAATGCTGCCAAGCATTACTTCATCATTCAGCGTTATTTCATGCCATTTGGAGGATACGCGTCTGCCATTGACAAACGTACCCTTTTCGGCGCCCATGTCCCTGAGAAACAGCCTGTCCCCTTTTCGCCGGAGAGCGGCATGGACAGGCGCGATATCGTCCCCGAACATTCCCAGATTGTAATGACATTCGTCACTACAGCCCAGCGTAATTTCAAAATCGCCTTTTTCGGCGATTTCAACCTGTTTTTCATTGACAGATGTTGTCATTTTCAGGGCCCTGCTTACTGGTTTCAGTCAGCGTCAGTAGTTCCAGTTATTTATCTGCTCTGAAAAAATATTCCTTCCTCCCGGTCCGAACGCAGTACCACCTTATGCCGAATATCGGAATAATAGGTCCAGCCATCCCCCTGACGGCGTGCAATGCCGATATCGGCACTTCCCTCCAGGGCAATATCAGAACATGCTTTTGAAAACCCCAGATAGTTGATCAGAAGATAAATGGCTTTAATCCGTTCCTCAACTTCATCAGGAAGACGGATCACGATGATTTTTGAAGTTCT
>JBEPXL010000916.1:0-1575 GCA_041641935.1 Desulfobacteraceae bacterium
TCCGGCCTTGTACCGCCGGGAAACAAATTCCGCCCCCTGTATCACCTGCTCCCGGATCCGGCGTCCCTGGGCATGGGCCCCGGTTCCGGAACCGCTGGCATTGCAGTAGATACAGCCGCCGGTGGAGATCGTTCCGTCCCGGTTGGGGCAGGTCAATCCCGCATCCACGGAGATTTTCTGCACCCGCTCCCCGAACTTCTCCCGCAGCCAGGAATTGAAGTCACAGTAGCGCCTGGTCCTGTTCATTTGTGAATCCATGCTTACTTGAAACAAACGTATCTCATCAGCAAAACGGCGTCCGCATCCCTCTGGACGCAAAAAAGGGGAAAACCCCCGAAAGGCCCTTCCCCTTTTTTACAGATTCGTCAGAGAATCAGATCAGACTATCTTCTGCCTGTATATTCGGCATAGGCCATTGCCACGGTCCGGTAGACCAGGTGCGCCAGTTTTGAATAGGGCACGTAGGCGAACAGACACCAGACAAAAACCAGGTGGATGAAGTAGATCGTGTAGGACAGACCGGCTGCGCCGCCAAGGCGGGTCATTTGCGCCAGCATACCGGTAACACCCAGCGCGAAGGCCAGGCCGACCAGCGTCCAGTCCTTGTAGCTCGACTCCTGTTCCGTGTTCGTCATCCGGTCCTTGATCATCAGCAGCGCCCCGATGACCAGTGCAACACCGGCAATGTTTCCGAGCCACTTCACCGGGTTGAGCTGGCTGTAGGGTCCATGAATGCCAAAGCCGTACAGGGTAATGAAAAAGATATTGGTGACAATGAAAAGCCCGATAAAACCGTAGAAGACCATCATGTGAGAGGTGGCCCGCTCCTCATTTTCACCGCATTGAGAAAATTTCTTGTGTTTCAGGATATCCGGAATGACCCGTCCCAGTGCTTCGAGAAAGCCTTTGGGATCGATTTTTTCTTTATCGGTTTTACCGCTCGCCAGGGCTTCCTGATGAATATCCGTCACAAATCGTTTAAGTCCCAGAGCGAAGATGCCGATGGCAAAGAAGAAAGTCGGAATCATGATCAGGTCCACCAGCCAGGTGGAAAAGAACTTGGCATGGACAATTTCTCCCCCGGCGGGCGAGAAATTGAGCCAGTGGATTCCGAACATCTTGAGGCCCAGTCCGACCACCAGGAAGAGAATCACCGGAATCGCCAGCAGCACAGGAAGTTTGGAAGGATCGTTTACCATCTTTCCCAGTTTTTTCGGTACCGAATATTCCTGAATCGCATAGGTCCGCAGGGCAGCCAGAACATCACCCGGCTTGGCCTCCCGCGGGCAGCGGGTGGTACAGTCGCCGCAGTTGTGGCACAGCCAGATGTCCGCACTGTTCACCAGCTGATCCTTGAGACCCCAGGAAGCGGCAATCATTTCTTTCCGGGGAAACGGCTTGTTGTCCGGTGAAATCGGACAGGCGACGGAACAGGTCGCGCACTGGTAGCACTTTTTGAGGTCATCTCCCCCAAGGGCTCCAACTTCTTTAATAAAATCAACATCGGGCTCAACCATATATGTCATAATCAAAACCTCCTTTGGGTCAGGGGTCAGTGACCGGCTGTCCGCCCAG
>JBEPXL010000917.1:0-1571 GCA_041641935.1 Desulfobacteraceae bacterium
TTGATCATAGCGTTCAGGGTCAGGGGATAGTAATCGGGTGTGGCCATCTCCTTTTCGATCAGCACCCCCAGAATCCGCGCTTCAACGGGATTCAGTTTCCATTCCATAGCATCGTGTCTCCGGATATGCAGAGCGGCATATCGTTTTGAGATGGTTCAGCGTCTTCAGAAAAAAATGTCCGGTATTCCGCCTTTTGGCGCTGATATCACGCAACCGCCATGATGTCCTGTGCCGTCTGCAGCAGATCGGCCTCATCCGGCGTGCGGACGATATACCGGTAGCGGCACATGGCCCCCTGAAACACCAGCGGATTTTCCCCATACTCCGCCAGGCGGTCGCCGCACCGGGCCAGCACCTCTTCGTGGTTGAGGCGGTACGCCCGGTCCCGGCGGCCGATGTAGGCGCACCAGTACTTCTTTTCCGATGCGACGGATGTGGTTCCCTGTGTTATCATGCGGGCATAGGCGGCATAGAGATCGTCATCGACGCTGTAGTTCATCATGTCCAGAATCGGACCGCCGGGCGGGCGGCAGTTGATTTCGATGGGCATATAGGTATCGCCGACACGGAAGAACTCGAAATGGAAAAACTTGCGGCGGACATCGAAGGTCCGGACCAGCCGCCGTCCGATGTCGGTCAGCGGGGCGGGGATGTCCCGGCTGACATAGAAAAAGGTGTCTTTCCCCATCAGGTATTCCAGAACGCCGTCGCCGTAGATCAGGGAGCTTTCAAAGATGATGTTCCCGTTCCGGTCCGTGAGGCCGTCAAAGCTGACGATGCGGCCTTCGATGAACTCTTCCAGCAGGTAATCTTCCGGAAGCCCCGGCAGCAGCCGCCGGAGTTCGGTTTCATCCCGGACTTTGAAGATACCGCCGGCCCCGACCCCTTCGTCGGGTTTCAGGATCAGGGGATAACCGATGGCGTCTGCCAGTGCAGCGGCGTGATCCATATTCCGGATACGCTCCCCCCGGGCGACCGGCAGTCCCTCGGCCTGAAACACCGTCTTCATGACCGATTTCCGTTTGAGCCGGTCCACCTCCGATGGCCGGATGCCGTCGATGCCGTACCGTTCATTGAGCCATGCTTCCAGCCGGAGCCACTGTTCATTATGGGACTCGACCAGGTCCAGCCGGTCCGGAAATCCCATGCCGGTTCCGGCGCTCAGCAGCTCTGCCATCGCCTGTTCAACAGCGGATACGGAATGAAGGTCCGTCCGGACATAGTACCGGAGGGCAGACCGCAGGGATTCGGGCATGAAATGGAAATCGGCCTCGCCGATGGCCCGGACGTTGACGCCCGCCCCGTTGAGATGATGGATAAAAGCGGCATAGTTGGGGGGAAATTCCGGCGAAATGTACAGGAAGTCCATGTGGTTCACCTCTGACTTTCAACGGCACTGATACTCGCCCGGTATGGTGCTGACAAAACGGGAGCGTCCGCTGTCCGGATGCTCCCGTTTCACAAATGGAAGGGGCTCATGCGTCCGGCGGGTTTACCGCATCCAGTCCGGGACACCGTCATCCGGGGCAGCCGGTTCGGGTTTTGACGGCTCGGGTGACGGTGACGGTGAC
>JBEPXL010000918.1:0-1570 GCA_041641935.1 Desulfobacteraceae bacterium
GGCATTTTCCACAGGCTGAAGGACCCGAACGTTTTCAAACGGGTTCGGGTGGCCTTTGATACCATAGAATGGGACACAGGAATCGATCTGGACCCGGAATTCATTTATGAAAAGTGCCAGCAGACACTTGTACAGCAAAAAAGCGAAAAAGCACCGGCTTCATTCCACAGCAATACATAAACCCCATATCAGCAGATAAATAATGATATTCAACAGCATCATCCAAAGCTACCAGTGCCCCAGTTGCGACACCATTTACAGCAAAGCGCTCCCGACCTCCGTCATCCCCATGGGCATGGTGATCATCGCCGCCGCCATATTATGGGCAAGGACATATTCCCTACTGATGTCAAACTACTGGCTCTCGGGCCTGTCAGCAATCATCACGAGCACCGTTCTCCTGCTGATCATGCTCTTGTTCCTGGACTGGCACAGAAGCCGAATATTCAACAAAGGCATCTGCATGAAATGCGGCAGCCGGCTCAAAGCAAAATTCAGCGGATTCACTGGCGGCATTTTTCCCGACCTGACGGAACTGTTCATCTACACAATCATGCTCCTGCTGCCATACATCGTCGGAATGATCCTCAAAAGCACCTGACACCAGCCTGACGCTGCCAGTTCCCCTTCCCCGGAAACCTTCCCGGCACACCCGAACCCAAAAAAACAGACAGGGCAGGGGACACACCAAAAAAAAACCGGAAACAGGCCAACCCCGACCCGTCCCCGGCTTTTCTGCAGCCTTATGACAAAACACCGGTCACACGACCGGCATTCCGATTATTCGTTTTCTTTCTTCGCCGCAGCGATCACCTTCTCCGCCATCTGCGCCGGAACCTCCTCATAATGCGAAAATTCCATCGCATAAATCCCCCGGCCACCCGTCATGGACCGCAGATCCGGCGCATAGGTCAGAAACTCCGACAGCGGCACCTGGGCCTTGATCACCTGATACCGGCCCTCCGAATCCATCCCCATCACACGACCCCGCCGGCCGTTGAGATCCCCCATGATGTCGCCCATGTACTCATCCGGCGTCGTGATGGTGACACTCATGATCGGCTCCAGCAGCACCGGCCCCGCCTGTTCCACCGCCTTCTTGAACGCAAGAGAACCCGCGATCTTGAACGCCATTTCCGAAGAATCCACCGCGTGGAATGAACCATCATCCAGCGTCACCTTGAAATCGACGCACGGATAACCGGCAAGAACGCCCTTTTCCGAAGCCTCCATAACGCCCTTTTCCACCGCCGGAATATAGGTCTTGGGAATCGCCCCGCCCACAATGGCATCCACAAACTCGAATCCGCTGCCCTTGGGCAGAGGCTCCATCTGAATCCAGCAGTCCCCGAACTGGCCGTGACCGCCCGTCTGCTTCTTGTGCCGTCCCTGGACCCGCACCTTCTTCTTGATCGTCTCCTTGTAGGGAATCTTGGGCGTATTCAGCACCACATCCACATTGAACTTCCGTTTCATCCGGGCCGTGGTGGTTTCGATGTGGAGCTGCCCCCGGCCGGAGAGCAGGATTTCACCCGTCTGGCTGTTCCGTTCCAGCTTCAGCCCCGGATCC
>JBEPXL010000919.1:0-1550 GCA_041641935.1 Desulfobacteraceae bacterium
CAGAATAGGGAGTTCCTCGGGAATTTTGCCGAAGCCCTTCTGCTGGATTTCTTCCGGAATTATCTGGTTCTCTGTCATGTTATCCATTCAATCACCCTCTATATTTGTTTAACACCGGCCTATACGCACGGACACTGATTCTCCCGATACCGTGCCGGAAGCACGGACACATAAACCGACGTTTATTGACTAGTAAACGGAATAAACAGTTCACGCCTGCTGAAAAAACTTTAACTTATTGATATTTTATAATATAAGGACAGATCAGGGTTGTGTCAAACGGAAGCGTGTCGATTTTGCATCCGGATTGATGTGAGACAACAGGATGGCCGGATGCGCTCCCTTTCCGGATGGATGAACCCAATATAATGCAGATCTATTTTTTGTAAAGTCGAAGACTTGTGCAAATATCACCATTGCGCTTTCCGTTTGTCTTCTTCTTTACTGCTCACCGGAAACCGCCTTCTTCTCCGGGAAGCATCATTTTGTTCTTGAAACCGGTTTCTCCCGAGTACATGAAACACCTCCAATAACACCGATTCCTGCAATCGTCCCGTTTCACCATATGTTTCAGACTGCTTTCGATCTCTGTGCCCGAAGGTCCATTTACTTTTTTTAACCACACTTCCTTGCGCTGATCTGCGCCGTACACGGACCGCCTCATGGAAAGTGTCTCCTGCCGCTATAGTCAGGGCCTGATACGGGTCCGGGAGGACGATACGGGCCGGTTCAGAGACGGGAGCATAATGATTGCCTGGTCATGGGCCTGATGATATAATGATCCGGTGATCGTTTCCCGTATCATCTGCGGGACTGTCTGCTTCTGTCAGGAACGGACAGTGTATTTTCCAAATCTTTGCCATGTCACAAGGTGTTTTTCATGAACCGATGCACACGTAAATGGCCGGTCCTGACCTTTGTATTCCTGCTGTTCCCGTCTCTCGTTCTGGCGGCCGATACCGTCAGAATCGCATCCATCTATTCCTTTACGGGCCATGCGGCCCCCTCCAACCTGCTTTCCATCCGCGGCGTCCGGTTTGCCGTGGAAGAACTGAACCGGACCGGCGGCATTCTGGGAAAGCCGGTGGAACTGGTGGAACTGGACAACCACAGCACCCCCATCGGCTCCAAAGTCGCCGCGGAACATGCACTTGAGGCCGGTGTGGCGGCCATTGTCGGGGCGGCATGGAGTTCCCACTCCATCGCCATCGCCCGGGTCGCCCAGGCCAGCAGCGTTCCCATGATCACCAATGTCTCCACCGATGCCGACGTCACCCGGGTCGGGGACTATATCTTCCGGGTCTGTTTTACCGATCCGTTTCAGGGAAAGGTGATGGCCACCTTTGCGCGGCAGGATCTGCGCCTGAAACGGGCGGTCATCTTCAAGGATCTGATCAGCGATTTCAGCATGGGCCTTGCCGCCGAAATCCGGCAGTGTTTTGAAAAGCTCGGGGGCGACGTGGTGATGGAGGTTCCCTACAAGCACCGGCAGGAGAATTTTCTGGGACCGGTCCGCCGGGCGCTGGCGGTCTCTCCCGATGTGATCTTCA
>JBEPXL010000920.1:0-1547 GCA_041641935.1 Desulfobacteraceae bacterium
CTCCACCTGATAGAAACTGTCAAACACCTTTTCCAGTTCGGTCCCCGGCATTCCGACGCCGTCGTCGGTAACGGTGATTTCCGCGTTCTCCTCCGTCTCTGCAAGCCGGATCCAGACCGTGCCGTCGTCTTTTCCGAACTGTATTCCGTTCTGGAGGAGATGAACCAGCATATCCCGGAGCATGGCCGGGTGGCCGACAATGCGGGGCGTCGACGAGGGAAGACGCAACTGAATCCCGATTCCCCGTGCATCGGCTTTGTCTTTCACCTTCAGGGCGGCCTCTTCGGCGACGGCGATCAGATTGACGGTCTGGTTGAAAATATGAAAATCCCGTGCGGCGGTATCCGCAATGAGCGGCGCGCATGCGCCATCCACCTCCTCCGGCGGGTGTTCATGATCCTGAAGAAAGCGCCGGGCGTCGGCAAAGTCGAGAAGCTCCTGAACGATATGGAGCATGTTCTTTCCCGCCTGCCGGATCAGGGAAATATATTCCTGCTGCTCCGGAGAGAAGTTCTCCTGCGCGTCCATGTCCAGCAGGTCGGAAAACCCCAGAATGGCATTGAGAGGTGTCCGCAGTTCATGGGAAAGGATGGCGACAAATTCGTTCTTGAGGTTTTCAGCCCGCTTCCGGGCGCTGATATCGTGGAGAACAAAGACATACCCGCCGGTCTCGGCGATCCGCGAGGCGGACGCCAGCAGGGACCGCTTCAGCGGGCGGGAGAGATCAAACTCAAACCGGATATGGGGCTGCCGGTTTTCTGTCAGGGGGGCAACGGTTTCCGCAAAGGCCGGAACATCGAGCAGATCATCAAGCCGCTGCCCGACCAGCGCCGCCTTTTCCGTCTCGAAGATTTTACAGCAGACCTGGTTGACCTCCACGATCATCCGGTCGATATCGGTGGCGATCATGCCGTCGTTCATGCTGTCGATCACCGCCCGGATACTGGCATTGTCCGTCTCCAGTTCCTTGCGCCGGGCTTTTTCGACCTGATAGATACGGGCCAGATCCCGGGCATACTGCAGGGACTGTTCAAAGGCCAGATTTTTCTGTTCCAGTTCCTGGTCGTCGATTTCGGGGTGATCCCCCATTGGTATTCTCCTCTCAGGGAACACAGGTTGCACGAAAGATTGGACTACAGCAGCAGAAACATGACCAGGATAAAGATCAGCATGGAGATCAAGGTGATGCCGAAGAGGGTTCTGATTTTCATGGAAGTTCTCCACCGGATCCTGCAGAAAGACCGGCGGCACGGCAGACAGGGATCAACATTTTTCTGCAGAAGAGGCTTGAAAAAATGGTGTCAGTCAGCATACAAGGCGGTGTCCGTTCACTCTTCTCCGGAAAGGAATTTCCTGTGCACCTGCTGAAAAAATACTGGTTTCTCCTGGGTCTTGTCGGCGTATTTCTGATTACTTTGGCAGACACCACCGGCTCGGTCGCCGGGGCCGGACAGTGGCTCAAGGCCCGCCACGGCCCCGGCATTGTCATCTTTGTCATTTTCCTGTTTTCCGGACTGCTTCTGGATGCCCGACAGATCCTGTCCGGT
>JBEPXL010000921.1:0-1545 GCA_041641935.1 Desulfobacteraceae bacterium
TCATCATTTGAAACAGCTATTTACCCGGAGGAACGTCATGACAGCACCGATTGGACACAAACGATGGGCCATTGCGGAAGGATACATTCCCGGATGGAGCCACGGACCGGAACCGCAGATGACCAGTCACGAGTCGGTCTGCCTGCTCAATGCGTCGGACGACGAGGCCCATGTGACGATTACTGTCTATTTTCCGGACCGGGAGCCGGCCGGGCCGTATCAGGTGACCGTGCCGCCCAGGCGCACCCGGCATGTGCGGTTCAACAGCCTGGATGATCCGGAGCCGATTCCGGTGGATACGGATTATGCCAGCGTCATCGAGTCGGATGTGCCGGTGGTGGTGCAGCATACCCGCCTCGATTCACGGCAGGCCGAAAATGCCCTGATTTCGACCATTGCATACGCGGAACAGCGGTTTTAAACAGAAGAGCGGGGGGGATGTCAGGAAGGAGGGAACAAGCCGGACCAGTCCGTACTTACGCTTCCGGTTCGTCCACATACGGTACGATAATGGTGGTACGGAATCCCTGCCCGGGAGCGCTTTCGAATTCTATCTGCCCACCGAGAAACCGGATCCGTTCTTCAATCGCCATCAGGCCGAATCCCGGTTTATTCTTCCGGCGGTCTCTGAGCCGGGAGAGCAGCACTCCTTTGCCCTCATCCTGAACCCGCACCTGAACCCCGTCGCCATTCCGGCTTACTTCGACATGGGCCGCATCGACTTCCGCATGCTTCCGGCAGTTGAACAGCAGTTCCCGGACAGAGCGGAACAGCACCGAAGTCAGGGATGAGGATTCTGGATCGGTTTCCGGTGCAATATCGAGGGAAACGTTCAATCCGTGCTTCTCCTTTATATCCCGGACCAGCCATTTCAGGGCGAATGTCAGCCCGTTCTGGCGCAGCATGGGCGGGCTCAGTTCATGGGAAAGATCTCTTGACTGCTGAATACAGGCATCAATCATCTGCTGCATCTGCTGTATCCGCTTTTCGACGGCATCCTCATCATCAGAAGGCATCAACAGCATGGCAAGCCGGTACCGCAGCGCGGCCAGATGCTGCTGCAGTTCATCATGCAGAATGCCGGCAATCCGGTCGCGTTCACGGTCTTCGGCATTGGAGAGATCATAGGCGAGTTTCTGCAGCTGAACGGCACGGCGTCTGGCTTCGGCGGTGCGGTTTTCCACGCGCTGCTCAAGAGTCCGGTTCAGCTCCCGCAGCTTGGTTTCCGCTTCTTTCCGCTCGGTGACATCCAGCATTCCCCCCCGGATATGGACAGGTCGCGGTCCCTCATCGGTCTTTTCAAATGTGGTGCGTCCGCGGGATTCGATCCAGACAATGCGGCCATTCGGGTGAACCACCCGGTAATCGACCTGAAAAATGCCGTTTCCCTGCGGATTCAGAGCGCGTGAGATTGCATCCTCGATCTGTTTTCGGTCATCCGGATGAATCCGCTCCCATGCGAGCCAGTAATTTTCTTCCACGTTCTGGTCAACACCGAGCAGGTCTTTGGTCCGGCTGGACCAGTACACCCCTTTTGTATGGGGA
>JBEPXL010000922.1:0-1543 GCA_041641935.1 Desulfobacteraceae bacterium
GGCTTTTCCGACCGCAATCCGCTGGTCGCACCGGTGGAACAACTGGCCCCGCTGGTGAAGGAAAACCGGAAACCCGTCTCCGAAGACAATCCCTTCAAGGTGGCCGAAAAATCCGTTTCCCGGTCGGTGGAGGCGATGCTGGACAGCTACCGCGATGTCCGGGACGCGGCCATGGAACTGACCTTCAATTTCCTCTACGCCAATCCCCTGACCGAAGCCGTCTTCTCCGCCATTCCGGACGAGGCCGTTGTACCGGAGGAGAGCGATGACGAAGCCGTCCGGGCCGCCGACCGCAAGCGCTGGATGGACGCCGCCGACAGGGGCGGTGTGGCCGAAGGCATTATCCGGGTGATCGTGGTCATGGCCGGTGTGGATGATATTATGGACGAGCGGGAATTTGACGCGGCAAGGGAGATTGTCCGGACCAACCCGCGCTTTGAAGGAATGGAAACAAAACAGATCCGGCAGATGGTCCGGCAGCAGGCCCGGATTCTCCAGACCGATGAAGCACGGGCACTGGACACCCTGACGACCCTGCTGCCGGAGAAGGAAGAACGGATGGAAGCCATCGAGATCGCCAACCGGATCGCCAACGCCGATCTGAAGCTGGTGGATTCCGAAAAGGCGCTTCTGGATAAAATCCACGGTCTTCTGGGTGTCTGATGGCATCCGCTGCGGATCAACGTTCCATTCCAAAGGCCATTCCCCGTTCCGAACCTGGGGAGCGGGAGGAGTTCTCTCCCCTGGACCGGCATTTCGCTGATTTTATTGTCCGTCTCTCCGGCGGCGGAACCGGGACAAAACCGCTCTGGCTGGCCGCGGCCCTGGTCAGCTTTTACCAGCGCCGGGGCCACATCTGTCTGGATCTGCCCGCCGTGGCGGAAACGCCCCGGCCCGATGCGGTCGAAGGGACCGGGGAATGCTGTCCGCCGCTGACGGAATGGACAGGCCGGCTCAACGCCGCAAGAGCCGTGGGCGCACCCGGCGACTTCTGTCCCCTGATCCTGGACCGCCGGGGACGGCTCTACCTGTACCGCTACTGGGAATACCAGGAACGGCTGGCCGGACTGATCCGGAAACGGGTGGAACAGCCGCCGCCGCGCCGGGACATTGCCCTGCTCCGGGACGGACTGGAACGCCTGTTCCCCGGCGACGGATCAGGGGAGACCGACTGGCAGAAGGTGGCCGCCTTCACTGCCCTGACCCGGCGCTTCTGCGTCATCTCCGGCGGCCCCGGAACCGGCAAGACGACAACGGTTGCCAAAATTCTGGCCCTTCTTCTGGAACAGAACCGGAAAAGCGGTTCGGAACAGAAACTCCGTATCGCCCTGGCCGCCCCCACCGGAAAGGCTGCGGCCCGGCTCCGGGCGTCCATCCTCCGGGAAAAGGCCCGCCTCGACAGTCAGGTCCGGGAGGATATACCCGGCGAGACCGCCACCCTGCATCGTCTCCTCGGCGCGGTTCCGGATTCCCCCTTTTTCCGGTACAACGCCGACAACCGGCTTCCGGCGGACATTGCCGTGGTGGACGAGGCATCCATGGC
>JBEPXL010000923.1:0-1542 GCA_041641935.1 Desulfobacteraceae bacterium
AATTCCTTTACGTTTCCATTGCTTACCAAAGACACCCGCCCCCCCGGCCCGGGATGGCACGTAATCTGCTTTTAATGAACAGGATGACAAGGGATACGTACAGTTGTCATGCCTGTTTCCGGATGACCGGACGGGCACTGCCGTATCAACGGATTCAATCACAGAGGTGACACATGTTCAGTAACAGTTCTTCATGGCAAACATTCATCGACGAGGGCCACCGTTTTTATATGACCGCCGCCAACGGTTCGGCAAAGCGGGCCGAAGTCTTCACACCGGATATCCTGTATAACCTGATTTCCATGGCCATCGAGAAATTTATCATGGGATTTCTGCTCTACCACAACCGCATGCCCGACAACCATACACTCGAGGATCTGATTGTGGCGCTTCAGAAGGTAGAAGACGTGGGAGAGGATCTCTACAACCGGGTGCTGAACATGGACCGGTTCCAGGAAATCTGTTCTGTGTTTACCTATCAGCGGAAAACCCCCGGGAGCGAAGATATTGCGGAAATGCTGGATGTAGGCCGGTTAATCCAGGCATTCGTCGGAGACCGGCTGCCCCTGCCTTCGGATTCGCCGAAGACCAGTGCGGTAAACTGACGGAACCTCAACCAGAAAGAAGGAGAAGGAATGTTAGCAACGTGGGAAAAAGTGTTCGAGTATGCCTCCATGCCGGTTCACGGGACCATGTCCCGGAAACTGCGGAAGGGGGTCCGCCTTCAGATCAACGAGGGCAAAACCTATGAAAAAGCGGTCATGTTTATCGGCGAAAAATTTCTCCGCGTCACGGAAGCAACGGACGACGGCGACAATATCAATACCTATTACGATCTGAGCCGGATACTTTCCGTCAGAACCTACAGCAAGAAAGACGAGTAACCGGAATCAGTACCGTTGGAAGCGCCCGCCCCGGTGGTACGAAAACGGGGCGGGCGTTTTTATGGAAGGAATAAGGGTATGATCGCACCAGGAAATGAAAAACAGATATGGCTGATCGATTCCACCCTGCGCGACGGCGAGCAGGCGCCCGGGGTGGTCTTCAGTCGTCACGAGAAACTGAAGATCGCCGCCATGCTCGCCGATGCCGGAATCGATGAACTGGAAGCCGGTATTCCGGCCATGGGCGATGAAGAGCGGGAGACGATCCGCAGCCTGCGGAAACTGAATCTGCACAGCCGTCTCACCTGCTGGTGCCGGGCAATGGCCGGGGATATCGAACTGGCGGAACAGTGCGGAACCGGGAGTGTCCATATCAGTTTTCCGGTCTCCTCCATCCACCTCAACGCCATGCAGAAGAACGAGGCCCGGATTCTGGAGCTGCTGGAAGAGATGGTGCATCTGGCCCGTAAACGGTTCGATCATGTGTCGGTCGGGGCCCAGGACGCCCACCGGGCGGATCCCTCTTTTCTGGAGCATTTCATCCTCCGGGCGTCTGCGGCCGGTGCCTGCCGGGTCCGGATCGCCGATACGGTGGGGATTGCCACACCGGGTACGGTCCACACACTTTTCAGACGCTTTGCAGACCTTCATGCCGGGA
>JBEPXL010000924.1:0-1541 GCA_041641935.1 Desulfobacteraceae bacterium
CGAGAATATGAAAGATACCTTCGCCGGAACCGATCCCGCTTTCGGCCAGGGCCCGCAGCGCGCTCTCGGCGCGTTTGCGCTCCGTCACATCCCGTGCGATGCCGATACAGCTGATCACATTCCCGCTGCGGTCCTGCAGGGGGGAAACGCTGGATGTCTGCCAGCGCCAGGAACCGTCCCTGCTTTTAATCCGGTATTCCACACTGCGCTGTTTTTCACCGGTTGCCACGAGTTGCCTGAGCAGGGTCCGGCAACTCGGTATATCTTCCGGATGAATATACTGTTTAAACGAGTTTCCGATGCTCTCTTCAGCGGGTTCGCCCGTCAAATCGAACCAGTTGGGGGAAAGATAGGTGAAAAACCCCTCCGGTGTCATCGAAAACACAATGTCACTGGCGTTTTCCACAAACGAGCGGAAGCGGTACTCACTGGCCCGGAGTTCCCGGGTCCGGAGTTCCAGCAGGTTTTCCAGTCGCAGCAGGGCCTTCTCCCGGTGGGCTTTGGCACACAACTCCACAAGGTATTCCGGGGAGAGCGGTTTGCGCAGGTAGGCCGAAGCGCCTTTCTTCATCCATTCCAGCGCCAGTTCGGGACGCGGATCGGTGGTGATCATGATGCAGACACAGTCGGGCCGCCGTTCCTGCAGCACGGGCAGCAGCGCGTCGCCCTTCTCACCGGGGAGGTGATAGTCGAGTACAGCCGCATCGTAGGTCTTCTGCTCAAAGGCGTCCATGGCCGCCGCTACCGTCGGAACCACATCCACGGCGTAGCCGTGGGATTCGAACGCCTCCTTCAGGAGAAAAGCCTGGGCCTTGCTGTCCTCGACGAGCAGGACATTCGGCATATCCGCCGGCTTTTTGCCCCTGATCAGGGTGTGGACCTGCGCCAGAAACCGTTTTCCGTTGACGGGGGACGGCAGGAAGGCGTCGGCGCCCAGGTCCGCCGAAATACGGACGGTTTCATAATCCGAAAAGGTGGCGGAGATGACCAGCAGGGGAACACGGTTGAAGGCTTTGTACTCCGGGGAACGCAGCAAACGGCAGAATTTCCAGCCGTCGATGCCCGGCATGAAGAGATCGGTAACGACAATATCCGGCGGGTGGTCCGGGTTCATGGCCGCCAGGGCTTCTTCGGCACTTTCAAAAGCCCTGGCTTCGATACCGCTCTGCTGCAGCAGTCCGGCGAGGACGGTGAGCTGGGTGGCATCGTCATTGACCACTACGGCGAGGGGTTTCCGGGTGTATTCCTGGTGGTTCGGCATAGATTACTCTTCTGGATGAATCAAAGGTTGCGCATATCTTATCACCTCTTCTGCCCGGACTGCCAGTGCTTTTATAACATTACCGGATTTTGGTCAAAAAAGAACAGCAATGGATGGTATGAGGAATGATGCAGAGCAAATCCGGAAAGAGGGACGGGCTGTGCTGCAGGAAAACTGGGAAACGCAGAAAAGGACCGTCAGAATCCCCGCAACCGGCTTCAGCCGGTTTCAGAAATTCGGCCCGGGATTTCACCCCCGGGCCGGACGGATCGAATACGGT
>JBEPXL010000925.1:0-1541 GCA_041641935.1 Desulfobacteraceae bacterium
CATCGGCCCCAACGGCGCGGGCAAATCGACCCTCCTGCGGGCGGTGATGGGGCTTGTGCAGATGGGACAGAACGGCAGGGAACCGGCGATCCGGTTTCAGGGGCGGCCCCTGGACGGACTGGCCACAGAGGCGATCGTCCGGCGGGGCATCTCCCTGGTTCCGGAAGGGGCCCGGGTATTTCCGGAGATGACCTGCCTGGACAACCTGAAACTGGGGGCCTACGCCCTGAAGGACAAACGCCGCCTGCCCGGATTGCTGAACCAGATGATGGAACTGTTTCCCCGGCTCCGGGAACGGGCCGGACAGAAGGCCAGAACCATGTCCGGCGGCGAACGGCAGATGCTCGCCATCGGGCGGGCGCTGATGAGCATGCCCCGGTTCCTGCTGCTGGATGAACCCTCCCTGGGGCTTCACCCGCTGATGGTCTCCCGCATATTCGAGACGATTCATACCATCAACCGGCAGGGACTGACGGTGCTTCTGGTGGAACAGAAGGTCGGCTTTGCCCTGGACATCAGCCACCGGGGGTATGTGATGGAAAACGGACGGATCGTGCTTGCGGGAACGGGGAAGGAACTGCTGCAGAATCCCCATGTGCGGAAGGCGTATCTGTCGGTGTGAGGGAGGCTGCTTCCCTTTCACCTCAAATCTCCCCCACCACCTCTTTTCCAATCCACCCGATCTTCCCTTCCGAGAAAAATATCCGGTAATGCCCTTCCCTCTCCCGCTCGATCCGTACCTTGGACCCGGCATGAAGCACAAACAGTTCCGTCGTCTCATCGCTCAGGCCGGAGCGGACGGATACCTGTTCCGGCAGAATAATTCCTTCCCGGAGAAAGGTGTCCCGATAGTAATTGTAAAACGCCGTCAGGGTGAACAGGACTGTCAGCGCAAGAACCACACAGGTCAGGGGTATGAACAGCCGTTTTCGCCGGAGGATGCGATAGAGAAGGAGCCCCCAGAAGATCAGATTGCATCCGACCGCCAGCCACTGGATGACACGATCACTCAGCAGGTAATTCCAGAAGAAAAGGATGCGGGTCAGGGGAGCGTACCGGGGAAGTGTCCGTTCGTCTCTGGTGGCGGAGAGGGCGTAGGTGTAATTGAACCGCAGGTCGGGGTTGTCGGGCATCAGTTTCAGGGCCCGTTCGTACCAGAGGATGGCATGGCCCAGATCCCCGCTTTTGAAGTAGGCATTCCCCAGGTTGTAAAACAGATTGCCGTTGCGGATTCCCGCTTCGACTACGGATTTGAACGCCGCTGCGGCGGCATCATATTCTCCGGCCCTGTAGTGACGGACTCCCTCCTGAAATGCCTGGACCGGTTCCTCTGCATGGGCCGGCAGGATGAACAGAAGAAGGATAAATCCCCATACCGGCAGTCTACGGAAAACGGAGTTCATAGCCTTCGGATCAGCTGCTGTGTCCCGGACATCAGTTCCTGCCGAACGGCGGGTTCCATATCCGCGCCTCCGAACCGGGCAGACTCGATCCGCTCCAGCAGTGCGGCGGCCTCAGCAGCGGTTTCCGGTGCTGTACCG
>JBEPXL010000926.1:0-1538 GCA_041641935.1 Desulfobacteraceae bacterium
GAGCCCCGGCGCGACGGTGTACTGCTCCCGGGCCAGTCCCAGACGGGCGGAGATGGTTCCCCACCGGTCTTCCGGTCCCAGGCCGGTCGTTACCCGGGGAACGGGTCCGGCGGCGGTATCCACAAAATTCTCCACAAAATGGCGGACGGCATATCCCGGACGTTCCCATGGACTGCTTCGGGGACCGGCAGGGGGACCGCAGCAGGGTTCATCCGATGTGGCTGACGGCGGGTGCGGAAGGATTCCCGCCGTGGCGGCGGATGACGTTCCGCCGCAGCATCCCTCCCCTGCCGAATGATCCGTTTTTTCCGCCGCTGTTTTCGGCATCATCGGCAGGATATCACCTGCCGCTCCGCAGGAACAGCCGGACGTTCCGCCGCAGCACCCGCCGTCTTCTCTGCTGTTTTCTTCCACGTTTTTTCCCTCTTTTCTGACTATGGTGTTCCCGTTTTTTTTGCTGTATCCATTTTATACTATTCTTCCTGATCCGGCAAATCCTCCGCTTCTTTTCCGGGTAAACGGTGCAGGTACCTCACCATTAATTTAATAACATCCGCCGGGGCAACCACAGAGGGAGTGCCCCTGCTGCGGATGTCTGCTCCGACAACACTGCCTCTGGCTTGTCCCGGATGTCGATCCCGTCAGCCCTCATCCTGCAACCTGAATCCCCTTCCCGGCAAACTGTGATTTGACACGAAAACCGTGCCTTCCTATTTTAATCAGAAAGACCGAACGGAAAACGGCCGGTCTGATACTATCCGGCCTTTGATGAGGTATCCGCATGAAAATTTATGACGACATCTATACCTGGGAAGGCTGGGGCGGCAAGCTCAAGCTCGGCAGCGGCCGCTGCCGGATGCGGATTTTCGATGTGAGCCGCCGCCGGAAAGACGACGGGGTCGCCCATCTGAAACCGGTGTTTATTGTGGTCTCGGACATTCCCTTTGACACCGTGGCCCCCAACCAGATGACCGTCAAAGGCGTTGCCGGTCACATCGCCTCCCAGGCGGTAAAGGATTTCGGCATCGATCCCCACCGGATGCGCTGGATCGAATACTACCCGGCTGCGGAAGACGAAAACCTCCGGTACAGCAGCGGAGAACGGTTCGATGAAGTCGTCTTCACCTGGCGCGATGAGGATGCCCTCTACCCGGGCTGGAAACCGGTCAGTCCGGCCATGCACGATCTGATCAAGGAACTGCTGGAAGAAGAAACCTGAACCTGAAATGAAAGTGAGGCAGACATGAAAGAACGTACCGGCATCATTACCATGAAAGGCAATCCCCTGACCCTGGTCGGAGATGAAGTCAAAGCAGGCGACAAGGCCCCGGATTTTGTGGCCCTGGACAACAGCCTCTCCCCTGTCCGGTTTGAAAGCTGCCGGGGAAAGGTTGTCGTGATCTCCGCCGTCCCCTCCCTCGACACACCGGTCTGTGATACGGAAACCCGGCGGTTCAACACCGAGGCGACGAAACTCGGGGAGGATGTCCGGATTCTCACCATCAGCATGGATCTGCCCTTTGCCCAGAAACGGTGGT
>JBEPXL010000927.1:0-1535 GCA_041641935.1 Desulfobacteraceae bacterium
AAGGGGCGATTGCCGACCGGACGCCTCTGGACAAGGAGCATGTGCAGACTGTCTTTTTCATGTTTCCCCTGCTCTTTTTCATCGGCGCGTTCATTCTGCTGCCGGTACTGGGGACGCTCTATGACGCCTTCATGCGGGATGTCATCTACATGGAAAAGAAATTCGTGCTGTTCACAAATTTCCGGTATCTCCTCACCGATCCGGGCTTCTGGAACGCCATGCGCTTCACCTTTCTGTTCGTCATCATTTCCGTCCCCCTGGAACTGGCCCTCGGGCTCATGATCGCCCTGGTGATGAACGAGGAAATCCCCATGCGGGGCCTGCTGCGGGCCTGCGTTCTCATTCCCTGGGCGATTCCGGCGGCGGTCTCGGGCCGTGTCTTCGAGCTGATCTACAACTATTCCTACGGCGCGGCCAACTGGCTGCTTCGGGTGTTGAACATTACCACGGAACCGGTCAACTGGCTCGGCACCGATATCGGGGCCTTCATTGCGGTGGTGGCCGCCGATGCCTGGAAAACGACGCCGTTTGCCGCCATTATCCTGCTGTCGGGTCTGGCGGCCATCAGCCAGGATCTCTACAATCAGGCCCGCATCGACCGGGCCGGTTTCATGACCCGGTTTTTCCGGATTACCCTTCCGCTGCTCAAACCGGTGCTGGTGGTCACCCTGCTGTTCCGGACCATTCAGGCCCTGCGGATCTTCGATGTCATCTATGTCCTGACCGGCGGGGGGCCGGGCGGCGCCACGGAAGCGGTTTCCAATTTCGCCTATAAATACTTCACCGCCGGGGATTTCGGGTACGGCTCTGCGGCCAGTGTGGTTCTTTTCATTCTGGCGCTGGTGCTGTCGGTGACCTACGTCAAGGCGAGCCGGTTCGGCGAGGAGTGACCCATGAAAGAAGAAACCCTGAAAAAGATCCTGCTTGCCGCCGGGGCCGTCCTGACCATTCTCTTCAGTCTGGTTCCCTTCACCTACATGGTGGTGACGGGTCTTTCCGCCACCGGCGCCGATTTTCTGCAGCAGGGGAACAGCCTCAGTATGACCTTCACCAATTTCCAGACCATCCTGTTTTCGGAATCAAGCCATTTTGTCCGGTACATGATCAATTCCATCGTCATCTCGGCCATTGCGGCGACCATTTCCGTCTTCTGCGCCGCGCTGGGGGCCTATGCCCTGACGCGCTTCGAAGTGCCGGGGGGCGCGGCGATCATGCTGGTGATTCTGGCGATTTCCATGTTTCCGCCGGTGAGCCTGGTGAGCTACCTGTTCAAGTTCATGACATGGCTGGGCTGGATCAATACCTACCAGGCCCTGATCCTGCCCTATGTGGCGTGGACCCTGCCGCTTTCGCTCTGGATTCTGGTCAGTTACTTCAAGCAGGTTCCCATTGAAATGGACAACGCGGGGCTGATCGACGGCGCGTCCCGGCTCCAGATTCTGATCCGGATCATCCTGCCGGTGGCGGCGCCGGGCGTCTTTTCAACTGCGCTGCTGGCGTTTATCTTCGCCTTCAACGAGTTTCTCTTCGCCCTG
>JBEPXL010000928.1:0-1533 GCA_041641935.1 Desulfobacteraceae bacterium
CTCTTTCATGCCGTTCCGGATGGCGTAGTCCCGCCACGCCCGGTTGGTTTCCAGGATAATGCCTTCCCGGTCCAGGATGGCGATGTGGGCCGACAGGGCGTTCAGAACGGACCGTGCCAGCGGGTCGGCGTTGATGCGTTCGGGCTGTTGCAAAATGGACTCCTTTGGTTCGTGTCACTACGGGCCGTTTCCGGTGAACTGCGCCGGGCCGGAACTATCGCGGTGTCGGGTACGTGTTGGAGAGCAGAGAAGAAGAGAACGCCTGGTAGGGCTCACCGTGTTTATGGCCGTACAGAAAAAAACGGATCCCCGGATTCGCGTTGGGGGCCGGGGTTTCCACCTCGATGATGCCGAGGTTCATGCCGCCGTAGGGGTTGCGGGACCGTCGCCCGTTTCCCTTCAGCAGCGCCACCTTTCCGGAAATGGACCGGTCGGCGGTGGCGAAGCGCTGGTTCATGCGGATCAGGATTTTCGAGCCGAGCTGAATCAGAAAGCCGGGATAGTGGGTAATGCCGCTGGAGACCATCTGGTAGAGAACCGGCCAGTTGCCGCCCCACAGAATCTGGTGGATGCAGCCGATATGAATGTCGCCGCTCAGCAGAATCGTCTGCTGCCAGGGGTGGCGCACCTGGTGGTCGTGGAGGATTTTCAGAAACCGGTCCCGGTCCCGCAGGTGCGCCCCCGAGGACCAGCGGTCCGAAAAGTCCTCTCCGGCATGGGTCACCCGGGCCGCGATCCGGGCGAGAAACCGGGGCAGATGAATGATCGGCACGCTCAGGACAATAAAGAGGATCTTCCGGTACTGGTGGAGGTAGAGAAAATTCCGGAGCCGCTGTTCCTGGGCATCGGAATAGAGCTGCCCGTCTGGCCCTGCTGTCCGCTGGGACCGGATCTCCAGTACAAAGGTGGCGGTGTTGCCGTAGGTGAAGCCGTAGCTGAAGTCATCGGGTCGGTTTCCGTCGCCGGGCAGGAGCCGGGAACCCTGGTAATCGAAATAGGCCGCCATGGCGCCTTCGCCCAGTGATTGCCATTCCTCTGTTTTATGCGCCGGGTCCGAGCCCCAGTTGTCGATAATATCATGGTCGTCGAGAATCGGATAGCAGGGAAATTCCGACTGAATCTTCTTCCACTCGGGCAGGTTCCAGAAGTGACGGTACCGGCGGTGGTACAGCCGCCGCACTTCCGCCGTGGAACAGTCCCGGAGCCGCCTGCGGCCCGGCGGCGCCACGTTGGGGAAGTATGCCGGGTTCAGCAGGGAAAGGGGACCGGGAAGATCGGAATACATCTGGTCCCCCACCATGAAAACGCACTTGGTGTTGTGGGCCACCAGACACTGCCGGACCGCCCGCAGCATCTGGTGGGACTGTTTCGATAAACTGCCGTTTTCTTTGAAGGGCTGATGGCAGCTCATCAGGGCGATGGAGAAAGGGGAGGGCGTCTTTTCCGGGGTTGCGGGGGCGGTTTCAAACCCGCCTTCGCCCAGCACATGGCCGTCGGATTGGCGGAAGACGCGGTACCGGTACCGGGTCAGCG
>JBEPXL010000929.1:0-1532 GCA_041641935.1 Desulfobacteraceae bacterium
ATCCCGTATCTCCTGAATCTGGGCCAGCCCCATATTGACAAAACTGATGCGGGCCACAAGTCCCTTGATCCGGTCATCTTCGGATGCCTTCAGCAGCGTCTCCACCACATCCCGCATCACCGGCTGCTGCTGCAGGAAAGCCCTGGCCGCGGATGATTCGGGGATATCCTCTACGAACGGCTGCCGGAAATCGATCCGCAGAATGGTTTGTTCCGGTACATCTCCGCGCTGGGTAAACAGGAAAATGATGGACATGATACTCGAAAAGAGGACCATGAGTCCAATGGTGGCAAGAATGCCGATGATCATCCGCTTCAATGCTTTCATATTGTCTGCTCCTGTTGGTTGGAAATTGTGGGGAGAGAAGGCAGCATGGCACTGCATCTGTTCTGCTATATATATGGAAAACGGAGACAGTGCAAATAATCAGAATCCTGTATTTATACCCGGGCCCGGCTGTTGCACGATGGAAAGAGACAATTATCCGCATTGGATTTCATGTAACTGTATCAGGAGAGACACAATGAACATGATCGATAAAAAAAATTCATCACAGCAGGGCCGGGATGATCACAACCGTTTACTGTCCCGGCATTATCCCCCCCGTTATCTGGCCGAAATCCTGCTGATTCTTCTGCTGAGCATTCTGGATGCCTGGTTCACCGTCTACCTTCTTGGCCACGGCGCAAGAGAAATGAACCCGGTCATGGCGTTTTTCATGCAGTATGGCCGGAGGGCCTTTTTCGGAGTCAAGTATGGTCTGACGGTATTTGGTGTTTTTATCCTGCTTCTGAATCAGAAAGAATATCTGGCCGGAACCCGGATTCGCCGGAAATTCATTTTTCATGCCATTGCTATGGCCTACGCCATCACCATTGTCTGGGAACTGTACCTGATCCTGTTCCGGATTCACTGATTTCGCATCCGGAAACTCTATGCAGGAGGCGGAAACCGATTCTGATATACGTTCTTCTTTTTCCGAATATGGGGAATCCACCCCATTTATCCTGTGGAAAGACCTGATATTGATCAGGTACAGATTCAGGAAACCACACTAACCGAACAAAGGGAGTACGCATATGTCCGATACCATCTGCCGTGCAAAGCGAATTGCAAGACCGGTTTCTTTCCCGCTGTTTCTTTTTCTTATCATTATCCTTCTGTTCCCCCTGCCCCTGACGGCGGAGACGCGGGAGATGACGGACAAGAATATAACGCTGGCGGTGGAAACCCGTCTGAAGAATGCTGAAGATGTTCCGGCCCATCTCATCGATGCAGAGACGAGGGAAGGCGTCCTGATCCTGTCCGGTTCCGTGGACAATATTCTGGCAAAACAGCGGGCAACCCAGGTGGCGGAGGAAGTCAAGGGCGTCCGGTACGTCATCAACAACATAGAAGTCACCCCGCCACGCCGGGAGGACGATGTTCTCCGGAAGCAGATCCGGCACGCCCTTGCCAGTGACGCCGCCACGGAATTCTATGAATTCAACGTATCCGTCAATGACGGCATCGTCACCCTGTCCGGTGCGGTG
>JBEPXL010000930.1:0-1530 GCA_041641935.1 Desulfobacteraceae bacterium
TAATAGAGGATAAGGGAATTAATCCAGTGGATGGCATCACGGGAGTGCGGCGCTGATAACAGGTGTCTGGTGGCAAAGATGAACCGGAAAAAGGGAGGGCACAAGCATGTTCAATAAAATTTTGCGTATGTTGCTGACATCTCTGGATCACACGAATGCAATCGCCTGCGGGCCGGATGATTGTGGTCCACATGATGAAATCGGCAAGGGAGAGTTTCTTTTTCCGAAAACTCTGAAACTGGAAGAAGATACATACCGGACAAAGGACGGAAGAGCCTGTTTTGACTTTCATTTCAAAGATGTAAGCGGACACTATGAAATCTACGTTCTCTCCTCCCCTTTGAGCAGGTATTGCGCCGAAAATCCGCAGCGTGCCTTCTGTACGCTCCCGGACGGACAGATCAACCTGATCGATCTCAACTGTACAATGGCGATCCGGACCTACAATCAGGCCAGGAAAGTAGCTGTGGTATGGGCGGAGAAGGCATGGCAAAAGTTACTTCAGACGCAGATCTGAATTTCTGATCTGTCCACAGAGCAAAGAACCAGAAAAACAGGATTTGCAGTCATTTTCTCCCTTTCCCGATAATACAGGATTTTTCCTTTCTTCTTTCTGAAAAATATGAGAATATTGAAGTACAACTATATCTCCTGAAGCCAGCCGGATCATACAGAACACAAAGCGCGACCTGACCCTCCTCCACCTGCTGACGGAACAGGAAAGGAGCCTTCATGAAAATCGGAATCCGGAGAGAAGACAAAAGCATATGGGAACGGCGAACGCCATTGATTCCGAAGGACGCAGCCGAACTGCGCCGGCAGGGAATCGATATTGCTGTCGAGGCAAGCCCCTACAGCACCTATACGGACGCAGCCTTTGAACGGGAAGGGGTTCCCGTGCAGAATGACCTGAAGGACTGCGATATCATCCTCGGCATCAAGGAAATCCGTCCCGCAGCCGTTGAACCGGACAAAATATACCTCTTCTTTTCCCATGTCATCAAAGGCCAGCCGGAGAACATGGACATGCTCCGGGAACTGATGGCAAAGCGGGCCACGCTGATCGATTACGAGCGGATCACCGACGACCGGGGCCGACGGCTGATCTTCTTTGGCCGGTATGCCGGACTGGCCGGAATGGTCAACGCCCTCTGGAGTCTGGGGCAGCGCCTGCTGGCGGAGGGAATCTCCTCTCCCTTTGCACGGCTCCGGCAGATGCGCACCTATCCATCCCTCAGGGCCGCCGAAACCGCTGTCAGATCCGTGGGAGACATGATCCGTACAGATGGACTTCCCGATGAAATCTGTCCGCTGGTGACCGGTTTTTTCGGCTCCGGCAACGTCTCCCGGGGGGCACAGGAAATCTATCAGCTTTTACCGGTGCAGGAGATTTCCCCCGCAGCACTGGCATCCGGTCAGATCTCCGGCTCTCGGAACCAGGTGTACCAGGTCAACTTCCGCCGGCAGGACCGGGCCGTTCCCCTAAAGCCCGGAACGTCTTTTGATCCCGATGAATACCGGAAGTATGGC
>JBEPXL010000931.1:0-1529 GCA_041641935.1 Desulfobacteraceae bacterium
CTGTACTTGTCCAGCGCCTGGTATTTTTCTTCGGGATTCGGATCGGTAATCGTCTGCCCGCCCCGGAGGTCCATCAGCACCTGGAGGATTGCTTCCCGCCGGATATTGTACCGCTTCAGAAGCGCGGATGCCTCACCGCCCTTTTCATCGGCGACGGCCAGAAAAATGTGTTCGGTGCTGACATACTGGTCCTTCATGTTGGCGGCTTCCTTGAAAGCCGCGTCCAGTACGCCTTTGGTTCGCCGGGAAATATAGACATCCCCGGTCGCACCGCTCACCCTGGGCATTTTGTCGATAGCCAGGGCAACCTCCTGGACCACCGCATTGGGCGACACCCCGAGTTTCCGGAGAATACTCCGGGTAATGCCTTCGGTCTCCTCCAGCATGGCCCCCAGCAGGTGTTCCGGTTCAATCTGCTGGTTGTTGTGCTCGGACGCCAGGGTCTGGGCACTCTGGATGATTTCCTGTGATTTTATGGTAAACTTGTCAAATCGCATGTCTGTTCTCCTGCCTGTTGAATTGATTTCTTTTCAGGCCAAAAGATAAGCGCATGTGATTTATTGTCAAGCCACTGAAATAACTTTTATTTACTGTCTTTGGACTCTCTGGATTCCCCCTTGATCCGCTTGCTCAGGGCCGGCTGGGAAATGCCCAGGATGCGGGCGGCGATGGACTGATTGCCGTTGGCCCGGCGCATGGCTTCCCGGATGAGCAGTTCCGTGGCTTCATAGATGGTGGGGAGTTTGCGGAGGGACTGAAACGGGGAGGGCTCCGGCACATCTTCCGTTTTCATGGCGGCGCGCCGCTCCTGCTCCCGGTCGATATGATCCTTGAATGTCGACAGGGAAAGGACTTTGGACTTGTGTTCGCGGACCGCTTCAAATATCATGTTCCGCAATTCCTTGACATTCCCGGGGAAGGTGTAGGTCTGCAGAAGGGTGACCAGTTCCCGGGGCGGGGTCGGTTTCCGCTTGTCCATTTCCCGGGCCGCCTCTTCCATGAAATGGTCCACCAGGATGGGCAGGTCATTGAGCCGTTCCCGCAGGGGGGGAATGTGGACGTGGTGGGTCCGCACCTTGAAATTGAGATCCTTGCGGAATTTTTCCTGACGCTGGAGTTCCCACAGATCCAGGCTGGCGCTGGTGATGATGTAAACGCCGGCCTTACGGGTTTCCGACGCGCCAAGGGGAACAAATTCCCCGTACTGGAGCAGCCGGAGTATCCTGATCTGCTGGCTCGGACTCAGATGGCCGATTTCATCGATATAGAGGGTTCCCCCTTCGGCCGCCTCGACCATGCCCGGACGTTCCCTGTCTGCGCCGTCAAAGGCCCCTTCCGCATGACCATAGAGGGTGGATGCGAAGTTCCGGTCATCGGGTTCCGACGGCACTTTCACCTGCACAAAGGGACCGCCGAGCCCGCTGAGGGCGTGGATGCACTGGGCCATCAGCGCCTTGCCGGTTCCGGACTCCCCGGTGATCAGAACCGGCTGGTGGGTTTTGACGATGGATTTGACATACTGGAAGATG
>JBEPXL010000932.1:0-1528 GCA_041641935.1 Desulfobacteraceae bacterium
GGCTGTTCGGTGGCGGCCGTCTGCAAGCACAACTGCGGTGCGGCCCTCCTGAAAGATCCGCCGCTGGCCGAAGAGATCGTCGCCGCCGTGCGCCGGGCGGTGTCGATTCCCCTCTCGGTCAAGTTCCGCACCGGATGGCGGGATGATCCCGCCGCGGCGGTGGAGATGGCCAGACGGTTTGAAGGCGCGGGGGCGGATGCCCTCACCTTTCATCCCCGTGTCGCCCCGGACCGGCGGACCCGGCCCCCGAAATGGGCCTACATCGGTCTGGTGAAACAGGCGGTTTCCATACCGGTCTTCGGCAACGGCAATGTGTTTGACGCGGCGGACTGTGAGCGGATGCTCCGGGAGACCGGGTGTGACGGCGTGGCCCTGGGACGGATTGCCGCCGCACGGCCCTGGACCTTTGCCCAGTGGACCGAAGGCTTTGCACCCGGTCCCGACATTTATGGCGAAACGGCCCGGACGCTGGCGGATCTTCTTCTCAAACATTTTGAACCGACCGTGGCCCTGCGCCGGTTTTACCGGTTCGCCGCCTACTTCGGGGCCAGCTTCCGGTTCGGTCACACCTTCTGTTCACAGGTTCACAAGGCGAAAAACATGGAAGCGCTGCGGGAAACACTGGACCGTTTTTTTGCCGAACCGCCGGAACTCTTCTCCCGGCCCAACATCAATCTGATGCGGTAACCCTCCGGCTGATGCGGTAAACCGAGAATCACCAGAACGGCCACCAGTCCCGTTTCTTCTGCAAGTCGCTTTCACACTTTTTCAACTGGGCGGCGTACTGCATGGCCTGGGCCTGGACCTCTTCAGCGGCCCCCTTCAGCCACGGCTTTTTCAGATGGGACTTCCGGTTGAAGCCGGCCTGCCCTTCATGGTAGGCCATGTAGAGATGATAGGCATCGATCTTGGAAATGTTGCTCCGGATGTAGCTCATGTGGCAGTACCAGCCGATAAAATCGATGGCGTCCTCAAATTCATCCCGTTCCGCATCCCGGTTGTCTGTCCGTTCCTGATACTCCTTCCATGTGCTGTCGATGGCCTGGGGATATCCGAAGGCCGATGAAAGGTACGGACCGGGGAAGATGAACAGAATCCGCTTCCGGGGCGGGCGTGCCTTGGCATAATAGCGAGACTCCTTGTGCATGATCGCCATCATCACCGGAATCGAGACGTTCCACTTCTCCGCCGCCGCTGCGGCATGCTGATACCATTTCGGGCGCTCCCGGAAAATTTCGCAGATATCATGGGGACGCCTCGGCGGGGCCGCTCCCGCGCACCCCACCAGGCAGACTATCAGAAATCCGAGCGCCAGACGATGTGTAAACTTCACAGTACCTCTTCAGACTCTATTTCCCGGGGAGCATGCTGTCGGGCATCTGGACGGCGACAACTTCACCGGTGGCACAGACCTCCCCTTTTGCGGACAGGGTCGATTCCACCACAACCTTCCTGCCCTTGATTTCCTTTACCTTCCCCCGCACCTCCAGGGGACCGTCGATGGGAGTCGGCTTCCGGTAACTGACCT
>JBEPXL010000933.1:0-1522 GCA_041641935.1 Desulfobacteraceae bacterium
GGATATACAGTGAATCCGAGAAAGGGTATTCCATCCTTTACGGGCCGCACCTGTGCCCGGTTTTCATGGATGGTCAGACGGAGGTCGGCCAGCCGGTCTTTTACGGCACGTTTCCACCGCCAGAGCGTGAATTTGTCATCCGCGAACAGCAGCATGTCATCCACATAGCGGATGTAATGTCTGCACCGGAGTTCCCGTTTGACAAAGTGATCGAAGCTGTTGAGAAAACAGTTGGCCCAGAACTGGCTGGTCAGGTTGCCGATGGGAAGTCCCCGGGGACGGTTGATGGCAAAGAGATCGTCGCCGGGAAACCAGACCATGTCATAGGCATCTTTGAGGATTCCGGCACCGCTTTCCAGAATGCGGTCGATAAGCCAGAGGACGTCCGGGTCGGTTATCTTCCCGGCAAGGGCTGTCCGGACAAGGCTGTGATCGATGGAAGGGAAAAACTGCCGGATGTCGCAGGACAGCACGTATTTGCACCGGCGGGAGAACTTCTGGGCACGGTCAATGGCCCGATGGGTTCCTTTTCCGACGCGGTTGGCGTAGCTGTCATGGATAAAGCTGCGTTCGAAGATCGGCTCCATGAAGTTGCACAGGGCATGGTGAACCACACGGTCGCGGAAGGGGGCTGCGGAGATGAGCCGCCGTTTGGGTTCATGGATATAGAAGCTGACGTATTCACCGGGTCTGTAGGTTTTGTTCTGCAGTTCCTGCTGAAGTTGAATCAGGTTGTCTTCGAGATGGTACTCGAAGGACGCGGCCGGTGCATGGCCGCGTTTGCCGGTGGATGCTCTTCGCCATGCGATCAGCAGGTTATGCCAGGAGCAGATGTTGGAATAGAGGGTATCGGTTTCCATATTATTTAAAAAATTTCGCCAGCGCTCGCTTCGCGAGCGCATTCAGAGATCCAGAGTATCAGAGGCCAGAGTCTCCAGAGTTCAGAGTCGGATTGGGAGCGACGCACAACCGAAACCCGTAGCCCCAGTACCGGTAGTCAGGATTGAACCCGTCGCGGGAGGCGCACCGGACGAGGCGCCCGGAGTTGTAGAACGCGCCGCCACGAACCACACGGAGAATATCATCACCAGCAGTCTCATTATTCCATTTGTCATCATGCCGATAAGGATATTGATAATCTGGTTCCATAATATCCTTACCCCAGAGACTCACCGTCCATTCCCATACATTTCCACTCATATCGAGACAGTCAGCCGGTGTTTCTCCACCGGTAAAACACCCCACTGAACTGGTTCCGCCGATGCCGGAATCATTATAATTGGCACGATTCGGATCAGGTCCATCCCCCCACGGATAGATACGGCCAGCGGTACCACGGGCAGCCTGCTCCCATTCTGCTTCGGTCGGCAATCGTACATGCCAGCCGGCCTTCAGGCATTGCAAAATCGCTTCCGGTGTTTTATCCGGTGCATTCAGCAACCGTTCTTTCAACCAGCGGCAATAGGCCATCGCTTCATGCCAGCTCACCCGGACAACAGGATGATTATCCGGTCCTTTCAGG
>JBEPXL010000934.1:0-1519 GCA_041641935.1 Desulfobacteraceae bacterium
AATCTCTTTCCCCGATGCCAGCCGCACCCCGGAAACCGGACTCTTCCGCCGGTTTTCCGCCAGAATCGCCGTCACACCGTCCCCGGTGATCAGTTCCCCCCCGAGTTCCCGGAACCGTTCCGCAAAAGCATCGGCCATTTCGATCCCCCCGGACCGGAGCCGCCAGGCTGAGAGCAGGTAACTGGAAAGGGCCATGTTGTGGTAGAACACCGGGCAGTCATCCAGGGGAACCCCGATCCAGCAGGAGGGAACGCCGAGAACGGTGCGGAGTGCCGGGGAGCAGCCCAGGCGGCGGAGGTATTCCCCCATCGGTTCGAACTGTTCCATATCGGCCCATGCCTGGTCTTCGCCCAGAAGAAGATCGAGAGAATTGAGCTGTATCGCGGCGGATTTCAGGCGTTCCATGACCGCCAGAATCTGCCGCTCTTCATCGGGAAACGCCGACAGCAGACGCTCCTGATAGGCGTCGAGTCCCGGCGGCATGTCAAAGACCCGGTCGTCAAAGTGATACCGGTCCACCACGCCATCGCGGCCCATGCGGGTAAGGGGAACGGCGGATGTGACACCGAGGAAATCAAACATCCGCCGCAGGATCTGCCCTTCTTCCAGTGCGCCCATGTAATGAACGCCGACATCGCATTCAATCCCCTGCCGGACATACCCCCGCATCAGTCCGCCGGGACGGGCGTTTTTTTCCGCAATCGTTACCCGGTATCCGCACCGGGCCAGGATGATGCCCAGGGAAAGCCCCCCGATGCCGGAACCGATGATTACCACATCTGTCGGATTTTCTGCCATGCGCCGCTCCTTTAATCGTTCAGCCGGACCATATCGTATCTCAGAAGTTGATCAGTCCCAGAGGATTTCCAAACCGAAGCTCTGATAGTCGGACAAACGGCTGTCTTTCGAAATCAATGGCATTTTTTCATTGATCGCCTGCCAAATAATCAAGCGATCAAATGGATCTTTATGTTCCGTTCGTGGCAGTTTATAAAAGGATGAGACAATATCTTCTGTCAGAGACAATGTGCTTATTTTGATCACGGCTGCATAATGAGGAAGTGAATCTGGTGTAATTCCCTCTAAATCAAGTTTGCCAACAGCATATTTAAGTGAAATTTCCCAATAACTGACAAGGCTCAGGAAAATGGAATGATCCGGACTGGCAAGAGCATCTCTTGCTTTTGCAGACAGCTTGGCATCATCAAACAGAGTCCAAAGAAACACATGCGTGTCAATGAGATAATTCATAACGAGAAAAATTCTTCATCGGTAATTTTAAAATCATCATGAATCCTGTAACTTGCTTTTCCCTTCAAGATTCCAAGCGGTCTTTCTTTTTTCTGAGGACTCTCCCGGTACGGAAGAATCACAGCAATCTTTTCCTGATTATGTTCATCCACAATAACGACTTCTTCACCATTCCGGATCAGACGCAGAATATCCGGAATATGGTCTTTCATTTCGTTCTGGTTGAATTGTATCATCATTCTCTCCCACCATCCGACCGGGATTTCAA
>JBEPXL010000935.1:0-1517 GCA_041641935.1 Desulfobacteraceae bacterium
AAAATATTTCCCTCCTTTAGACGGTACTTTTTACCCGTTTGCGGAGGGGTTTTTTGGAAATCATTAGTAACGAACCCAAAATGGCGCCGAGAAAATATAAATTTCTCAGACTCATTCCCCCGGATGCCAGGGTATCTACAATCAGGCACTATCACCTCTCGGGGCGTGGCCAGTCGATGCACACGCCCCGGAGAATAACCCTTTTCATCTCAGATCTGCGACCGACTGCAGAATTAAAACTGCATCGGGCAGGTTCACCAGGCTGTCCTGGGTGGCGTCCAGGTCGGCTATGGACATGCCGGAATCGATTCCGACCAGGGTCTGCAATACACCAATGGCCTCCGTCAGCCCGAATGGCTGGTCCAGCCGCTCCAGGGGCGGTATTCCGATCCGAATCGCGCCTGACATAACGCCGTCGTTCCCTTCCGGAGAACCGTCCTGCAGGGTCATGCCGCCCGCTTCCATGTTCCAGTAGCCGACGAGCCCTGTTTCAGTGCCGGTTAGAACGGTGGACATGGCGGATTCTATATCCGATTGACCGCGGACCATATTCCAGATGCGGATTTCTTCCATCATGCCTTCAAAAGCGCGCTGGCCGTCGGCACGCTCTCCGATCATCAGATCCTTGTTCTGGTTATCCCCTATTGAATCGGACACAAGGTCGCCGTCCGGCATATCAACGGTCTGTTGTACGCCGTTGATGTAAATTTTTACAGTACCGCTTCCATCCCAGGTGACCGCGATATGCTGCCAGGTATTCAGCTGAATGGAATCCTGCGGTGTGTTGACGGTCCTCAAGCTAAAGCTAGAATTCTTCATGGCGAAGACAAGGCTGTGATTGTTGTATACAGCGGAGCCTTCCCCGTGCAAAAAAAGAAAATAGCCGTCTTTATCGATAATTCGCCCGAAACCGTAGTCGGTTTCTCCCCATCCGGAGGGATGGATCCATGCTTCGATGGTCATGGGACCGGTCAGATTGAGACTTTCATCGCGACCGCAATTCACGGAATTCTGCAATCCATCGAACAGCAGGGCCCTGTTCTCCGCATATTCATAGGCGCCCAGATCCGGCGCAAGACCGTTTGTTCGGGAGGTCCAGACCAGATCCACAGGGAGCGGTTCTGTGTTGTCGGAATCCCCGTCCAGATCCGCTTCATCGGCCGGCAATGCCGCAGCGTTGCCCGCATCGATGGCCGGCGAACCGGCCTGAAGGCGAAGATTTCCGCCGGCCGCGTCCACAAAGGTCGGATCACTGCCGACCACACCGCCGGATGCGCCTGCCAACATCGCGGTGGGTGTAACAGTTGATCCGATCATTAGCTGGGACGGGATGCCCAACGCGACGTGGTATCAGGTGGTCGTCACGCCGGTGGGCTATGCCTGGACGCATTCCGAGTGGATGCTGGGTTACGATCTGAGCATGGAATGCGGTGATGCAATCGGAGTCTGCGTATGGGAAGACCCGGCGCTGGCGGGCGGGGCGCTGCCTGCCGGTGATTATGAGGTGTGGTTACGAG
>JBEPXL010000936.1:0-1509 GCA_041641935.1 Desulfobacteraceae bacterium
CGCCCTTTTCGGTCTGCAAAATCGGGCTGACCATGGACCGCACCGCCCTGTATGACCGGATCAACCGCCGGGTGGACCTGATGATCGCCGAAGGCCTCGCAGACGAAGTCCGGCAGCTTCTGGCGGTGGGGTATTCTCCGGGACTCAAGTCGATGCAGTCCCTCGGGTACCGCCACATGGTTGCATTTTTTCAGGGAAAACAGACATGGGAAGAGGCGCTCCGCACCCTGAAACGGGATACACGCCGGTATGCCAAACGCCAGATGACCTGGTTCGGTGCCGATCCGCAGATCAACTGGTTCACCCCGGAACAGACAGCGGAAATGGCCGCACTGGTAAAAAATTTCTTGCAAGGCGGGCCACAATAGACCAATATAAAGAGAATATGGAATTCCAGATACAATTTGCGCGGACCCGGTTCTTCAGAGGAAATGTCCTGTTTCTTCTGATCCGGCGAACCAGACCATCTGAATATTCTATACAGGCGGACGAATCACGCCTGTCGCGTGACAGGCCGGTTCCGGATGTCTGACCCATTGCAGAGTTTTCGAGGGGGGAGTATTAAAGACATGAACACCTACGTGGGATTGATTACCCTGGGCGTATGCGCCATCGGGCTGTCGGCCTACCTTCCGTTTCTGATTCCGAGTCGGGGCATTTCCCTGATTACGATCCTGTTTGCCGCTATCTTTACGCTGCTGATCACCTTCATGGTGACCCGGAAATGGATGGAAGACCAGTTCAACGCAAAGATGAGCAAGCTGGCGGAAGAAAACGAACGCAAGATCCGGCGGCTCAAGAAAGAACATGACACCACCACGCTGGAAAAGACCATCCGGGACGGAACCCAGACGCTGATCAAAAACGCGCTCGATTACTTCAAGATCGAAAACATCAAGAATGAAATCGGCACGTCGGCAGCCATTGAAAATCTCCAGCTCGACAAGTACGGGCAGATTATCGAGTTGCTGGCCGATTTTTCCCTGATCCTGCCGGACATCAAAGAGAATCAGAAGATTGTACAGGAAGAAATATCCCACCAGATCAAGATATACCAGATCGATGAAAACCCCTTTGCCATGTTTCTGGAACGGATCATGCAGAAATACGTGGTGACGGTCAACAAGAAGATCAAGGAAAAGATAGAACTGGAAATCATCGAAAGCATGAAGCGGTGTCCCCAGTGTGCGGAACGGGTCATGCCCAAGGCCCGGGTCTGCAGGCACTGCGGCCATGAATTCAAGGATGCCGCCCACCATCAGCAGACCGGCGCCCTGGGTCATGTTGAAACCGGAAAGCGTCTCTGCAAGGCGGGCCGGTATGAGGACGCACTCAAGGCGTTCGACGAGGCCATCCTGATCAAACCGAATTACGCCCTTGCCTACTACAACCGGGCCATCGCCTACAACAAAATGGGAAACGCCAAACGGGCAAAAGCGGATCTGGTGCAGGCTTCCAATCTGGGACACAAAAAAGCCCAGGAACTGCTGAGCCGGAAAAAGGTCACTC
>JBEPXL010000937.1:0-1509 GCA_041641935.1 Desulfobacteraceae bacterium
ATGTGAAACAGTACATCGGCCATGCGCGGGATGTGGTCAGTACCACCCAGAATATGTTCCGCGGGAACAAGGGCGCTGTGGAAGCACCGCCGGAGCAGAAACGGAGCGACGAGGAAGACCTGGTCGGCGCGTTCCGGGTGATGCAGCTGACTGCCGACCGGGCGGGGCTGGTTCTGTGCGGTGATCTGCGGGCGGCGGTGCGGGCCATTTTCAAGTCCGGTCCGAGACTGCTCGTGGAACTGCCCACTGCCGAAGAGTATGGCCTGTATACCTTTCTCAGCCGGACCGATGAAAAGGGGAATCTTCTGTACCAGGAACTGGCGATCCGGATCGCCGCCCTGTTTTCCTTCTATTTTTCCGATGATTATCCGAAGCGGCTCCGGGAGATGGCGGATCAGCACTGAGCGGATGATGCAGATTTGAACTGATACGAGAACTGATACGAAAGGAAACGACTACCAATGCGCACTGTTCCACTGGGAAATACGGATATTGAATTGAGCGCCGTCATCATGGGAACCTGGCAGGCGGGAAAGGCCATGTGGGCCGATATCGATGATGCGGAAACCACCCGTGCCATCCGGTCCGCCTTTGACGCCGGCATCACCACCTTCGACACCGCCACCGTGTACGGAAGCGGCCATTCCGAGCAGATCCTCGGCAAAGCCCTTGCCGGTATCCGGGACAAGGCAGTCATCGCCACCAAGGTGTTTCCTCACCAGCTCGCCTATGACAAGGTGTTCAACGCCTGCCACAAATCCCTGAAGGATCTGAACACCGATTACATCGATCTCTACCAGATTCACTGGCCGGCCGGTTCATTCAAAAGCAGGAAAGTGCCCATTGAGGAAACCATGAAGGCCCTGAACGAGCTCAGGGAGCAGGGAAAGATCCGGGCCATCGGGGTTTCCAACTTCAACCGGCAGCAACTGGAGGAGGCGAGCCAGTACGGTGACATCGTCAGTCTGCAGCCGCCGTACTCCCTGTTCTGGCGGCATGTGGAAACCGATGCCATGCCCTTCTGCCGGGAGAACGGGATGACCATCCTCGCCTATTCCTCCCTGGCCCAGGGACTTCTGACGGGCCGGTTCGGCCCCGCTCATAAATTCCAGAAAGGGGACCACCGGGCCAAAAACCGTCTGATGGAACCGGAACACCAGAAACGGGTGCAGGAGGCGCTGGTGAAGCTCCGTCCCATCGCTGAACAGAAGAACATTTCACTGGCGCAACTGGCCCTGGCATGGGTGATTTCCCACCCCGGCACCTGCGCCATCGCGGGCGCGCGGAATCCGGAGCAGGCGGTGGAAAACGCCGGTGCTGCCGATGTGAAACTCCATGACCGGGATCTGAGCGATCTGGAGACCATCAGCCGGATTGTCACCGATCATCTGGACGAAGACCCGGTTCTCTGGCGCTGGTAATCAGCCCCGGACCGACCGGATGGCATCCAGAACGGCATCGTGGAGATGACCGTTGGTTCCCACAATGCCTTCATTATGCACCAGGGTT
>JBEPXL010000938.1:0-1508 GCA_041641935.1 Desulfobacteraceae bacterium
TCATATACCCCACCACCAGCGGCCCCGACACATTGCCGACCCGTTCCCAGAACCGGAAGAGGCCCATACCGGTTCCCACCCCGATGGTATTGACAATCTCCGTTTCGGAGATCAGTGACGCCTGGGACGATACCGAAAAGGTATGGGCAATGCCGAGAAGGGCGACGACCAGCAGCAGGGGAAGAAATCCGCTGAAGGCAAAAAAGGACATCATCGCCAGACCGGTGATGACACCGCCGGTCAGGATGTAGTATTTTCGATGGGAAGCCTGGTTGAAGTACCGGGAAAAGAGCGGTCCCATGAAGACCAGCATGATGCCGTAGCACATGATTACACGGCCGATGTTGGACTGGAGTGTGCCGATGCTGTTGAGGTAGATGGGAACCAGATAAAAGAGAAACCCCACCAGAATCAGCTTGGCGGGGATCGCCTGCAGCAGGATCACGGTCATGAATTCCCGGTCCCGGATGACCCGCAGGGCATCTCCGAAAGGAAAGATTTTCATTCGTCCGGAGCGCTTCCGGCGTCCGGGGCGGATATCCTGCCGGAAAATCAGCAGGCCGCTGATCAGGGCAAAAGAAGAAATGATGCCGCTGACCAGAAACACGTTCCGGTACCCGATCCGGTCGGCCAGCATGCCGCCGACCACTGTACCGCAGATATCACCGCTGAAGAATGCCGCCAGGAATGTGGCCATGCCCAGTGTCCGGGATCGGGCGGTGGTGTTGTCGATGATGAACTGCTGGCAGGACATGTAGGTCAGGCCGAAACCCACCGCCGTAATCGCCCGGAACAGGATCAGCTGGTAAATGTTCTGGGAGAGGGCCGTCAGGACAAGGCCGCCGGCATTCAGAAAGATTCCCGCCAGCAAAGGCCGGTACCATCCCCAGGCGTCGGCCACCCCGCCGGACAGCGGCATACTGACGGCGAGACAGAACATGAACACCGAGATGGGCAGGCCGATGATCACCTCCCGGGACAGCCCCAGCACCGGTTCATAGAGGGTTTCCACAAACATGGGAAAAAAGGAAGTGCAGAATCCGTCCGCCATGATAAAGAGAAAAATCAGGGGACGGATATAGGTATAGGGCAGCAGCGCCTGCTGACCGTTCAGGATCGCTTCCGGCTGCTCTCCCTCCGGAACACCGAACCGGAACCGCTGGCCGGACAGCCGATGGAAAAAAGAATCCATCCGGTCCTGCAGAACAAGAAGGCGGTTCTGCATCCGGTCCAGCGGCAGGCGTGCGGATGACGGCAGGTTCCGGATCAGCCCGAGCTGGCGCTGAATGATGTCGGTAAAGGAACTGCGGATTTCGGGAAAGAATTTCTGCGTGGAAATATGGGGACCAAGGGTACGGTTCAGGCAAAGCATGTAGTGGTTGAACCGTTCGATTACGTTCCCCAGTTCGCTCATGAACAGGAAACTTCTGCCGGACAGCGGAGAAAGTCTGTCGATGGAGGTTTCCACCTCCTGTACCACATTTTCCAGTGGTCTGCTGACGCTGTAG